>CAIYOZ010000173.1 GCA_903927945.1 uncultured Bacteroidales bacterium
AAGTTGGATGAAGCAAACCTACAACAGCAACACCCCTAAAAGTCCCTTGGGAAAGGCCATTAGCTATGCTTTTGGCATGTGGCCCCGTATCTGTCGCTATTGCAAAGAAGGATATTACCATATTGACAACAACGCCGTTGAAAATGCCATTCGTCCTATCACTCTGGGGCGCAAGAACTATTTGTTCTCGGGAAACAATAGCGGGGCGGAAGACAACTGCATATTCTACACACTGCTTGGTAGTTGTCTGCAAGCAGGTGTTGAACCGAGTCAATGGCTTACAACCACTCTTGAGAAAATACCTTCGTTGGAAACTCCTATCGATTGGGAAGCCTTACTCCCCTAAAACAATAACACACAATAAAAACGGGCTTAGAGAATAATGTTTACTCTAAGCCCGTTTTTTTTGCGTTCTACAAACGGCTGATTTGGGATGCTTACGGTGTTTTCCAGAGGAAAGAGTCTTTGACAAGGTGAAATAAAAAAAGAGGCTGCCTCATTTGAGACAACCTCTTTTTTACAATTTGCAATTAAATATCTATTTACTGGATATGGGATATTAAATTTAGTTCTTATTCTTTATTAAGTGATGCGAAATATCTTTTGAGAATGATACGTCTCTTAAACAGTACGTAGCATACCCCAAACAGTATCAATAACTCCCAACCATCCCCAACCGGAATAGTCGAACCAGATGGATCATCTCCCGGGTCGGTTACCATTCCTGATGTGTAATCATTTACTCCTTGCCTTGTAGTAGTGTTGGTCAAGGAATTTAAATCGGTAGTCAATGACATGAAACCTGTAGGAGCTGGACTTGCATTTTCTTTCGAAGTTTTACCAAGGAATGTACCCATATTTCCTGCAATTACCCCACCTCCGTCTGCATTTGAATTCTTTTGGGTAGAACCCAGTGAGCCACTCGTCTGAGTAGGATAATTGTTCGATTTAGAATTGTCCGAAGTGGTCATAACCGAATAGGTGGTATTGTTTTTTAGTTCCATCGTACTTGACAGTACATTCAATTCCTGATAGTTGTTTCCTTCCCTGGTTTTGAGTATGGGTGCATTCTCGATGACTTCGCCATTAAATTGTACTCCTTGATTTGCCGTAAAGTATTTCTTTGAAGTATACAAATCGGGACTTCCAATAGGGGAATAAAGCACCATCAAGAGCAATCCTGCCCATGTTATAATCCAAACGAATATGTTTTTTTGTCTGTTAACCACTTTTTATTGAACGATAATTCTTTTAGTTACTCCTTCTTTACTGGTGAAGGCTTTTGCAATATAAGCACCAGGAATTATACCTGTTACGGAAGTTATCCCACCATTCGATGGTAATGTTACTTTTTTCAAATAATGTCCCGCTATATCATAGATCATCAGTTCACCATTCACGGTGCTTAAATTTTGCACCATAATTGTACTTTTACTGCTGAATATTTTTAATTGGGAATCTTTATCAGGGGAACCTTGTTCATAAGGCCGGGTTACGATCACAAAACGATTTACGGTTTGTGATGTTGACTCTGCCAAAAATGAATAGGTTGTTCCACTCTCTGTAATATCAATTGTTTTATTTTCTACTTTGTCTGTTAAATAAACCCCGGCATATTTACTCTTTATGTTCAACTGGGTAAAGGTTAATGTGTAATTGATGTCCTGGCCAGCCTGGAACCCTAAGACTGTATTATTCATGTCATCAACCCCATCCACCTGATAATTGCCATCTGATTCTACAGCATACAGCTGAGGTGAAAATGCTGAACCCAGCATTTTTGCACCATCCTCGCCATTATCGAAATGATGGGTACAGTTAGGGTCTGAAAAGATCCACATACGATCGGAATAATTTGTACCGTTAATGTCAATCAGAGTACAAATCTTATCTGATGATATAACATCATTCGATTCTTTTATCCGTTGCAAATCAGTATTGTTCATGACCACAGAATTATAAGTGATCCCAAAAGTGGCATTAGTTGAATTACTCATCGCTTTTACCAACATGGCCTGCATGGAAGGTATTTGGCGAGGAATTCCTATATCACCCGCATGACCCTTTGGAACCGCATTATATTGACCCGGATTATCTCCGGATATTTTTTGGCCTACATTTGTCCATTGATTAAATGTACCGGTATTATACAAGTAAACAGTTGCTTCTGTTTGACTCCCGAAAGTCAGTTGTTTGATGTCAATAGCCGCTGTATAAGGATTTGCATAAACATGCTGTCCCGGAAATAATGCAGTAGCAGTTACAGCTAACTGACCTGAATTAAAATCTCCATTTTCCAACTGACCCTGGAAAATGATGGTGGTAGGTGATTGCTGGCATATTTCATATCCTAAGAACGAATTTAATACAGAATCATTGCCCAACTGAAGCCAGTGATTGGAAATTGTTGTTCCCGATTCATACCATTTCCTGACATAGGAGCCGTAGAACGTTGGATTTGCCACTACCGATCGTAGTGGTATTCCAAAGTATTGCCATTTATACCGGTTATTTGGGGTGGGGTCGTTCAAATTATAATAAGCTTTAGAATACATTTCCACAGTAGCATTTACCGGCAAACCAACTGCATTATGAAATGTGAGCGAACCATTGGCGGCTACATCACTTGATTGGATATAAACACGACTTGGGTTGCCATCTGTGGTAATTGAGTAGTTCACGATCAAACCTTTTGCCTGAGGAATCACCAGTCTTTTTGTCGTGGCATTAATCAAATTGCCAATTGTTCGATTATTATCAAGGATTAAATCGTTCACAGCCGTGGAACCAAAGTTATCAGGGGTAGCATACTCCACATCATCACCTGCCAATGGTATATAATTGGCTGTCCAGTTTCCGGCTTTTCCCCAATCGGTATCAATGGATCCCATCCAGTAATTTGTTCTGTGAATTACCGTCATAGTGACTGCATTGGATGCCGGATTACTTGTTGCACACGCATAAGAAGATGTCAATACACAGGTGATAACATCTCCTGTTAGTGGAGTATAGGTATAGGTTGTACTGTTTGTTCCCACGATAGTTCCGTTTACTTTCCACTGATAGACAGGAGTTGTTCCTCCGTTTGTGGGAGTAGCTGTAAATGTAACCGGTGTACCGGAATATACAGGATTGGCAGATGCAGCTACATTGACGCTGACCGGCAAGTTCGGGTTAACCGTTACCGTAACAGAGGAAGTAGCGGGCAGGATTTGAATAAATACAATATCATCCAGGGCAAAATCATTTCCGTTCAAAGCTATGTTTTGATTTATCAATTCAAGGTTCAAGGAAGTACTCGACCCGGAGGTGGCATTGTAAATAAACTGTATCCATCCACACGTTACTGCATTGGCCGTATAGGTTGGACCTGCTGCTACTCCATTTACATAGAGTTGCAATTGGGAAGGATTTAAATGAGTGTTGTCTACTGTCTGAACCCAATAACTGAATTGGTAGGTAGCCCCGGGAATAACAGATACTGATTGTGACCAGATGACCACACCTGCCACACCTGCACCATTTATTATCATTTGTTTTCCTGATCCCGATGTATGATCGACGCATGATCCGAATCCGGTATGACTGGTGCTTGGAAGTTTATCTACTGTGAAATAACCTTCCGGCCATAAATTACCATTGGCATTTACTGTTTTTCCCGGAACGGTATATGTATAGCCGCTGCCGATACCGAAACTTCCTAATTCAAAGTCTCCGTTTGTAATCAGATTCCCACCCACAGTAACATTTCCGGTAGCAGTATACGTTCCTGACATTGCAGTTGTTGCACCGGTGATTGTAGGATTCTGAGCAGTGGAATAGAAACCGTTCGGTCCCTGCCAGTAGCGATTTAATATATCTGCACCGACACTGGTCAGGTTTATGCTTGTCCCTTCACAATAGCTTCCTCCACCCCCGGCTGTGATCAATGGTGATACAAACACAATACCATTACAACCTACATTTATAGTTGCTACTCCTGTCGTTGCAGATGAAACAGTAATATTAAATCCGTTATAATTCCCGGCTAATAATCCTGATTTTAATCGTACATATATAATTGTTGGATCTACCCTGCCATTGTTTGGTGATAAAGTGATAGCTGTTGATCCCTCTGATCCGGATGTTGTGGATATTTCGTAATTGGAAGGTGGAGTTATCACAATACCCGAGGTTAATAATGCTCCGCTCACCGTAAATGTTTGTTCAGATGATGGACCTGTTCCTGCCATGTACCCAAACCCGGTCAAAGCAGTTTTGGAGGTTAAAATGGTAGCCGAATTCACAACCGAGCCATTGAAAGCAACTGTTTTAATGATTGCTCCTGTACATTTGATAGAATCATTTGCCGGACCATAGGTCCCCACACCTAACCCTGATTTTAATCGGGCATAAATGGTAGAGTTTAAATTTCCACTGGTCGGGGTTAAAGTCAAAGCAGTCGTTTGAAATCCTGAACCTGAGGTTGTTGAAATTTCATAGTTTGATGGTGGAGTGATTTTAACTGAGTTTGTACCTAAGTTCGATCCTGATACCACAAAAGATTGTTGGCCTGAAGGGCCTCCTTTAGTTGTATCATAGATAAATCCGCTTAAGAATGACGGTGTGGTTATAATGGTAGGAGCCGTGGTAATAGTTCCATTACAAGTGACATTTACAGCGGTTGCTGAAGTGGATGTCAGTACCAGGTTTTCAGAATAAGTCCCGACACCTAACCCTATTTTTAATCGGGCATAAATTGGCGTTGTCGACAGTAAACCTCCGGCAGGCGTTAAAGATATTGGCGTTGAAACAAATCCGGAGCCCGAGGTTGTTGAAATTTCATAGTCAGTTGGCGGTGTGATGATGACATTTCCCACCAGATTTGTTCCACTCACATTAAATGTTTGCTGACTTGAAGGACCTGAGGTATAAGAATAAGTGAACGTACTCGGAAAAGTTGTAATGGAGCTTGTAATAACCGGTGCCGTTGCCACTGTTCCACTACAGGACACATTGTTAGTTACTGCACTGATTGCTGTTACTGAAATATTCTCAGCGGCAACAGCTCCTAAGGCCAGTCCTGATTTCATGCGGACATAGATAATTGCATTATTTACAATTCCACCTGAAGCGTAGAGTGTAACCGGATTCATTGCAACAAATGAAGCACCTGAACCTGTAGAAATTTCAAAACTGGCAGACGGTGTAACAATTATATTTGATAATAAATTGGTACCGTTGACTGTGACTGATTGCTGACCTGAAGGACCATATCCTGCAGGATAAGTAAACCCAGTTAAAGTGGCCGTGGAAGTAGTAATGGTAGGTAATGTGACAGTTATCTGAATGGCAGTTGAAGTGACGCTACATCCTCCAGACGTGACTGTTCTTCTATACCATGTGGTTTGCGTCAATACACCTGGACTATAATTTTGTAGATTGTTTGTCCCTGTGGTAGTTGTAAATCCGGTAGTTGCATTCGTGACACTACTTTCCCATAAATATGTGTAGGTTCCGGTTCCACCTGTTGGTGTTGATCCTGTCAAAGCTGCTGGTGTTGAACCGTAACCAATGGTTTGAGCAGATGTGATGGAATTGTTTGCAATTGTTGGCGTTACTTGCACAAGGATTACGGTTGAAACATTACTACAACCTCCTGAATTAACTGTTCGCCTGAACCAGGTTGTTTGTGTTAATACAGGTACTGTATAATTTATTGAAGTTGAAGTTCCTGTTGCTGTTGAAAAACCACTTGTCGAACTAGTTGTACTGCTTTCCCATAAATAAGTAAAAGTTCCGGTTCCTCCTGTGGGTGTTGAACCTGTTATGGTGCCTGGTGATGTTCCGGTACAAATGGGTTGGGTGTAAGTTGCCTGCACTTCATAATTTTTAAGTGTGCCAACACAAGGATCACCAAAAGTTCCATTTGAAGCAGAGATTGTAGCGGTATTATACCCAAGAACCAATCCTTCCGTTACCGATTGACTAGTGTTTGAATTGCAACCTCCGATTGAGAAAATAGGGCACGTTCCAGTTGGTGTCCCATAACTGGCAAAACCTACGTTTATGAAAACCGTTCCTGCCGGCGCTGTTAAAACTGCGTTTCCGTTTTCTGATGCAGTTGCACAAAGAACACCATGTAAACCGGTGGTATAGTCTAACGTATTACTTCCAATCAGTGCATTGACGGTCAATGTTGTACCTGTGTTATTCGCTGAAGCTTTCAGGTATGAATTGCCTCCGTAAGTATACGTAATAGTATAGGATCCGGCTGTAATCGAAGATGTATTAAAATTAATTGAAAATCCTCCGGCTCCACCAGCAATCGTTGCATTTTGTGAGATACCATTGATGGTTACGCCAACTATTTCACCATTTGCCGGATAAACTGATCCGGAACTAACTGTTCCGCTTAAAGTTACAGAAGCGCCTAAACAACTACTCTGGCTGGCTGTTATCCCTGAGAAGACAGGGGTTAGGCGAGTATCTGAAGCAACTGTTACAATCCCGTTTGTTGCATCAAAATAAGTGTTATTTTTATTAGTTGCAGTCGAAGATGTTGATCCCCAACTACCCGAAGCTTGACCTAAACCTGTAAGTGAAAGTGAATTCGCTGTATGGGTTAATCCTGTTCCAAGGCTGGCAATAACCCCGGTACCTATGGTTAAATATCCACTTATAGTCGTGTTGTTTATAAATGTTTTAGTTCCGCTTCCTGCTAGAATTAAATTATTAAATGTGGTCAATCCATTAATCGATTGTGATCCACTACCATTAAAACTAACCGTTCCGCTGTTATGTGTGAATGTTCCGCTGTTTGTGAAATTTCCGGTCAGGTTCAAAGTCCCGGAAGTTGAAAGAAGTGTCCCGGCACTAATGGAAAGCGCACCCAATGTGGCTGTACTGCTTCCTAAACTTAAAGTTGCACTTCCCATTTTAGTCAAATCAAATCCGCCTGTAATGCCACCACTCAACGTGATATTTCCCGTAGTCCCAATACTGCTGGCACTGGCGAGAGTTATAGCTCCGTTATAAGTTGATGCCGTTCCAGAACTATTTATAAGTGCTCCCCCCATAGAAATACCGGTTCCATTTATTGTTAATGGCTCAGGGGTTGACAGGGTAATACCATTCAAATCTAATACACCACCAGTGGCTACTGTTGTACCTCCAGCTCCTGTCCCTAAAGCAGACGCATATCCAAGTTTAAGAGTACCGGCATTGACAGTTGTTGTTCCAGTATAAATATTAGCCCCCGAAAGTATCATAGTACCTAAACCGGCTTTTGTTATCGCACTAGCAACTGCCCCATCATTTATAATACCATTAACGGTTAAATCAGTTGCAGAAGATAAATCATTGGCTACTGTGAAAGTCCTGTTATTATCCAGATTAATAGGGCAGGTTATTGTAGCCCCGCTGCTTCCTGTGATATAATTTACTGTCACATTACCACCAAGGTGCAGGACACCTGTTCCTGAAATTATTGATCCTGTCGTCCCGATTTCCAGTATAGTACTTGTGGGTCCCGTGGTTGCTCCAAGAGAATATGTCGTTAAAGCTAACGTTGTTCCTGCTTTAACAGTCAATGTACCACTAACAGTAGGTATTGCGGCAGCTAAGGTTTTTATTCCTGAACCTGAGATGGTTAAATTGTAGTAAGGTATCCCGGCTATGGTTTGGTTCCCCGCAGCATACCATTCCACATTTGCGGTGGAGGCAGTAAACGTTCCGCCGGTTCCACTGACAGTTCCCCCGATTCTTAAAAGGCTTGAACCGCCATCCAGAATTCCTGCAGTTCTGGTCCAGGTACCTGTAAATGTATGTGTTAAAGCTGATCCGAGATTTAACGTTCCACCTGTTCCATTAATGGTGAGACCCCCACCATTTATATTTCCATGGAAAGTCGCAATGCCGCTTGTTTTGGTCATGGATATAACTCCGGTCGTAGTAAAACCATCAATTCCTTGAGTGGCTGCGGTGCCGTTGATAATAATGGCTGAACTTCCACCATTAAAGGTGCCACTGTTGTTTAAATCACCACCTAGAGTCAGTTGATAATTTCCCGTGGTTAAAGTTGCTCCGGTACTGATCGTTAGGGGTACCGATGCATTTAGAATTTCTGCTGAATTCATGGTAATGGTACCGGTATTTGTCACAATAATACCACCTGTGGCAGCTACGGGACTAACCCATTCAACACTGGCTGTCCGTGCGGTCGATGTATTATATTGAAGTGTAGCTGCTGCACCATATGTTGGAGCAACTGATGCAGTAGCTGTTCCTTCCATAGAGAGTATACCGTTTACGGTTACCCCGGTTGTTGTTTTGGCACCGGATCCGGAAAGAGTAAGATTATTATATGCTGCTCCTACGACTGTTTGTATCCCCGAAAAGGAATATATCACTGTAGATCCGGTTACAGTTGTTATAGTTGGGCTTGTTGTAATTGAACCATTAAAATTTAAAGTCCCTGCATCTGAAAAAACAAACTGACAACCGGCAGCTCCAGTTGTGGTAATACCATTAATTGTTACATTACCTGTTGAAATATTTATAATATTATTTCTTGGACTCGTACTAGCACTCATTGTAAGTGATCCTGCCGTAAGCGTTCCGGCATTTACATTAATTGTATGTATAAATCCGGTTGATGGTCTAATCATTGTAATTAGACCTGAAACAGCTAATGTATTAGTACTTGAAATGGTAAGAGTTGAACTTGAACCAATTACATTTGTAAAAGAAATTGAACTACAAGCAGCATCGGCAGTTACAGTAACAGTATATCCTCTTTCAATATAAACAATATCTCCAGTCAAAGGGAATATCCCTGTGCCAACAGCACCTCCTCCTGAAGTGGTAGACCAGGTAGTATTTGCATTCCAGTTGCCGGTTGCTCTTGAGTAATATGTAGCCCCACTCACACTCCCCAACCCCAGAATCAAAAGCAGTGAGGAAATAACCAAACTCTTCGAAAACTTAAAACATGGTATGGATTTAGTAAGATTTGGACTGTAGTTATTCGAAACTTTGATTGAATTAATTAACATGAAAAAACCATCAGCCAATTTATTGACCAATGATCTCGCTTGAATATATCTGCTCAAAACATGAGTATAACTTTTCTCCAAGTGGTTTCCAATTTTAAAAAGTGGTAAATATTATAAGAGGCACAAATACAAGTGGTACAAATATATAAATTATTCTGATATTTAAACTATATTTTCGCTTTTAAGTTTCAAACAATACTCACTACACTATTTTGTAAAAAACACTACAAAATGTAGTGATTATTCAGAGTCTACATGAAAATGGCTGCAAAGGTACAACAATATTTCGGATAATCAACTCATCTCTAATCTACAAGCTTATTGATGATGGCGTAATGTGTTAATTCAACATTGCTTTTTATTTTTAATTTCTCGAAAATACGCACTCTATAAGTGAATACTGTACTTATACTTAAATTCAAATCTTTGGCTATGTCTTTTACTTTTTTTCCGGTGGTAAGCATAAACATGATTTCCTGTTCCCTGTTTGACAATTGTTCGTGAGGCAACTGATCTTTTTCAGGCATAAAATCGAACGCCAGTTGCTCAGCAAGTGTATTACTTAAGTATCTTCCTCTGGAATGAACTTTCCGGATGGCAACTACCAGTTCTTCCAGCGCGGTATCCTTGCAAAGATATCCTGAGGCACCGGCCTTCAGGGTTCGTAAAGCAAATTTGTCCTCCGGATGTATGCTTAAGACTAAGATATGGAGCTGAGGCTTTAGTTTCTTCAGGTCGCCTATTAATTCAAGTCCACTTCTACCGGGCATATTCATATCCAGAAGCATAATGTCACAATCAATATCCTTAATATTTTGTAGCACTTCATCTCCACTCTGAGCTTCGCCAACTACAATTAAGTCAGCCTCTTCCTTTAATATCTTTTTTAATCCTTCACGAATTATCTCATGATCGTCTACTATAAATACTTTTATCATATTAGTTATTATATAAGGTGTTTGAAAATTGAATTTACCTGTTAATGTATCTAGTCTATACTCTATAAGTCTTAAATGTTTTATTAGTTTTTATAAGGAATTTCAACCTTAATGGTAGTTCCTTCATTGGGTCGGCTAAGGATGAATAATTTTCCTTCCAATAAATAAACTCTTTCTTTTATGCCCAGCAATCCGTATGAATTCGGTTTGCTTCTTTGGGTTGTTTTAAACCCAATCCCGTTATCTGTCACTTCCAATACTAATAATGCGTTCTCCAACCGAAGAAATATATTTACCCGGGTTGCTCTCGAATGTTTCACGATATTTGTGAATGATTCCTGCAAAATCCTGTATAATGCAACCGACTGTTGTGAATTAATCTTTAAGTCAGGTACATAGTTCTCAAACAAGCAGGATATTTGATATCTTTCCTTAAAATTATTGACGTATAGTTTTACCGCTTCCACGAAACCGACTAAATAAAGGACTTCCGGCCGTAAATCAGTCATTATTTTGCGTGTAGTATTTAACGTGTTATCAACTAGTCCGAATAGATTTTCAAAATTAGTCAAAATATTTTCAGTATCATCTTTTTTGATGCTTTTTAATACATTTTGTTTCATCATTCCCAAATCAATTTTAATTGCTATGAGAATCTGACCTAATTCGTCATGAATTTCACGCGCTAACTGGATTTTTTCTTCTTCCCTGACATTTTGAAGATGTGAAGCAAACTTTTTAAGTTCAAGTTGTGAATTTTTTAATGCTTCTTCCGATTTTACACGGTCAGTTATGTCCTGAATAGTTCCAATCAGTAATTTTGGTTGTTGGTCTTGATATACTATTTTCCCTAATCCATGAACCCATCGTTCTTCTTGATCGTTCGCCCTGATTATTTTATATTTCCTGTCGAATTTGTTTTTTTTACCAATCACATGGTTTATAACATACTTTTTCATAATGCTTTGCCATTCGGGGTGGATGATAATTACCCAACCATCGAATGATCTATCATAATCAGCGTCTATTCCGAAAATTGAATCAAGTAATTCTGAACTTGTCCATTTCTCTGAGTTTATGTCTAGTGAATAGGTCCCAAGTTGCGCAATTACCTGTGTTTCCTTTAAAAATTCCTCACTTTTTCTCAAGGCTTCTTCTACTAATTTCCGTGCTTCAATATCACGACCGATACCCATTACCCCAATAATCTCATTATCCTTGTTCCGCAATGGAAGCTTAGACGATAGCAACCAGTGTTTTTTGCCTTTCCCGTCAATAATGAAACCTTCCTCATACAGTTGTGGAGTTCCGGTTTGAATTACTTGCCGATCATTTGCCATAAACTGATCGGCATATTCTTTGGGATAATAATAAGAATCATCCTTTCCTGTCACCTCGCTCTCTGATTTTGCTCCCAGCAAATCAACTTCAGCTTTGTTGGCCAGCGTTTTTTTGCCCATCAAATCTTTTGCATAGATCGGATCAGGTATGTTATCAATCAGTGTCCGAAGAAGCAAACGTTCGTTTTGTAATAATTCATTGATCCTTTCACTTTCTTCAATTTTTATTTTTAATTGAAAATTGCTATATGCCTTTTCAGAAAGTTCGTTAGAAAATGCAGACAACATCTCAAATATCTTTAACAGCTTTTCAGTAGACATAATAGGAACCTGATGAAATGCTTCAAGAAACTCTTTCTTATCAGCCCCAATTTCATCGCCATATTCAATTATTTTCTGTTCATCAATTTCTTCATTTCTTACCTGCCCGATTAACCAATTTGCCAGATGAATTCCATTCATGGTTATTTTGACACCTGAATCCCATAATCCGACGCTCACACACCGTTTAAGTTGAATCTCCGATGAAATATTTTGGCAATTAACAGCATCCGATTTGATACAATTTGCCAGCCCCTTTTCTGTTTCCCGGACTATCTGACACAATCGGCAGAAATTACTGGGCTGAGTGATGGCAATCCCATCTGGATAAGTTATCATGGATGCAACTCCGGTTGCTTCGGAAAAAATATCCTGAATGCGTTGAATATCTTTCTGATCAAAAAGATCATTAAAAGTGATGTGTTTTGTGACATCACTGATCAGGTTTTCATTGGATTTATGAGTATACATCTGTTTCGAAATTGTATTGAAATGTGAGATTTTCTAAGTGGTTATTTGTTTTATTAAAATAAATTAACTATTTCTTGGTGATAAATTTAGTTGAATTGTACTCTTCTTTTTTAGTTTCCCTTCCAAACGGCATAACCACTTTTATATTCGTTCCTTCATCTTTTTTCCCTACAATCGTGAGTTCTCCTTCTAACAGGAACACCCTTTCTTTCATACCTATTAATCCATACGAATCGGAGTTCTTCTTATGATTTTCGTCAAATCCGATTCCATTGTCTTCAATTTCAAGGGTTATCGTATCAATCCCTTGTTGGAAATGAATCTGTACTTCGGTTGCTTTCGAATGTTTTGCCACATTATTTAATGCTTCCTGTATAATCCTGAATAATGCAACTGATTGCTGGGAATTAAGTTCGGGGTTATTCGTGTCGTTGATAAATTCGCATTTTACTTTATGCCTTTCCTGGAAACTGGATAAATGTTGATTGACGGTTTCAGTGAATCCTAGCAAGTCAAGCACTTCAGGTCTTAAATCTGTCATTATCTTACGGGCAGTCTTAATGGTATTGTCCACTAAACTAAATAGTCCATCGAATTTGGAGAGTACCTGTTCCAGTTGCTTGTTGTCGATCCCTTTTAAGACATTCTGTTTCAACATGCCCATGTCAATTTTGATAGCAATCAATATCTGACCTAGTTCATCATGAATTTCACGTGCCAGCAATACCCTTTCTTCTTCACGAATGTTTTGGAGGTGAGCGGCAAATTTCTTCAATTGTTCCTGCGACTCACTTAATGCTTCTTCTGCCATTTTACGATCTGTAATATCAGTATGCTGAATGATGATGTGGCTAATCTCTCCGTTTTGTTCAAAAATCGGGTAAGCCCAGTTATTATACCATACTCTTGCCTTCTTTTTGACAGTGATATCCTGGGAATCGGCTGCATTACCAATGTCAAATAATACTTCCCATTCGGCAGTTCTCCCTTTCCTGAATACACTTTCCAGTTTGGCTACAATTCCATTTTGCACTATTTCCTTGTCCTTAAAAATATTATAAACCTTTCCTTCCATGTATTTGGCCTCAACTCCGAATATTTCGCTCAGTTTTGGATTGATCCGTTCACACCAGCCATCCCGGTCCAGAATTTGGGTACTTAAGGAAGACTGCATAAACATTTGTTCGAAAAATTGCTTTTGATCAAACAATTCTTTCTCCGCATTTTTTCGGTCTGTAATATCCAGCACCAATCCCGAAATGGTCAATGGATTTCCGTTGGCATCATTTTTTGAAATGTTCCCAAGGTCATAAAACCATCTATACTCTCCTGTACTGCTTAATATCCGATACTCCGTCTCATATTTGTCTTCTTTCCCATACAGATGCCTATTCATAGCATCCATTGTCCTTTCATAATCATCGGGATGTACTAAATCCATGAAGTCTTTAAAATACCTGAAATCTTCCGCCTTGTATTTTAAGATATCCGTCTTCCGTTTTCCAAATAATATCCCTCCGGTTGGTACGTCCATTTCCCACCAGGCCATGTTTGCTACCTGCATGGCAAGCTCGAGCCTTGAATTATTTTGATATAAGGCTTCTTTTGCCTGGGTACGCTCCGTAATGTCTATATTAAACCCGGCAATGCCAATTATCTTTTCATCGTTTTTAATAGGGAAGACGATTTGCTGAAAATTATGATTCTCATTATTAAAGTCAAATTCATATTCTTCATCTATGATTTCACCGGCTAATACTCTCTGATTGATGTCTATCCACTTTTGTGTAACCTCTTTATCAATTCTTAAATCAGAAGTGGGAGTCAATCCGATAATAGACCCGTAATGATCTACCAGCTTCTTATTCTCAAGAATACCTATATAATCGATATCTCTGGCCCAGATTTCAAAGGGTGAGTTATCAATAAAGGTACGCAGAAGCATTTCGCTCTTTTGTAGGGCCTCCTCAGTCAATTTCCGGTCGGTTATATCATGTAAACAGAGCAACATGCTTTTCCTCGCATCTTTGTTGATCATGGCAGTGGAGCCCAGTAATGAAACTTTACGGCTTGTGCCGTCAATCTTTAATGTCGATTGATATTCTATGTTTCGATGTCCTACTCCTGTTTTGAATGTGTTTTGTATGGCTGCCCGCAGGCTGCATTTTGCACATTTTGATCCATGACCACAGCCCAGTGAATCATCCAGTGCATTGATACATCCGATCACTCCCCCCACTGCACCACCTTTCAGAATTTCTTCTGACATCCCGGTTAAATTGGAGAATGCCTGATTTGCAAAGACTACGTGTCTTTCTTCATCCACCACACACATCATAACAGGGGCATGGTCATAAATGGTCTTCAGTTCATTCCGGCTTTGTTCCAGTGCTTTTTCAGTCTTTTTACGCTGATTATCAGTGTCAATTGCATTGATGGCAAATGAAATGTCATCCGCTATTTCCTGTAGTAGAATCTGTTCATCGGAATTAAAAAAATTCTTTTCAGAGGAATATAGATTCATGGTCCCGAAGATTTTTCCTCTTCGGAATAAAGGGACTGCACCCATGGATTTATATCCCCTTTTTAAGGCATCGCTTTTCCATGGTGACATCACAGGATCATTTTCAATATCATTCGAATTCGTGATAATTCCTTTCTGTATGGCTTTTCCGATGGGTCCATCTCCGTTTGGACCAAATCCTGTGGAGATGAATATTCGGTTTAGGTATTCATCTTCGTTACCTGCAAAAACAAATGGTTTCACCTGATTATCTTCCTCATCTAGTAAACCGACCCATGCCATACTGAATTGCCCATGTTCGATCGCTACCTGACAAATGGTTTGCAGTAGTTCTTCCAGGCTCTGAGTCCGTACAATGGCCTGGTTTATCTGACTCAGAAAGGCATATAAGCGGGCGATATGGCTTATTTTTTCTTGTGCCTCCTTTTGTTCAGTAATATCGACTATAATTCCCCGCATCCCCACCGGTTTATTTTCTTTAATAATCGGATTCGAATACATTAATCCGGGGAAAGTCGATCCGTCTTTTCTGATTATTGGAAATATGCTGCTTCCGGTTTGATCTCCCGAATGTCTGTCATGAATATTTTCCAGGGATTTTCCATTGTAATGGGGTAAGTTTAAACTTAGGGAATCGACCCCTTTCAACTCATCCTCTTCATTGTATCCGCAAATCTTATAGGCTTGTTTGTTGACGTAGGTTAGTTTGCCATTCAAATCAGATTCAAAGATAATTTGCGGTAATAATTCCCCCATTTCCCTGAATTTTTCTTCACTCTCCCGAAGTTTTTCTTCTGTCTTTTTCTGTTCGGTAATATCAATTATTATTCCGCGTAGCCCTTCGTTTGTAGCACCCCTCATCACTCTGCTGGTATAGATCAGAACAGGAAATACTGAACCATCTTTCCGAAGCATGGCATAATCCTTGCGTTCAATTTCAATTCCCAATAGCTTTAATCGCATATTTTCCCGAACCAGGGCTCTTTCTTCGGGAATATGTAACGCTAATGAGTTTTTGCCAATAAGCTCATTATGGTCGTATCCGAAAATTGTATAGGCTTGTTCATTGACATACGTTAAATTCCCAGTTTTGTCTATTTCAAAAACAATTTGGGGTAATAGATTGGCCATATCCCGAAACTTTTCTTCACTTTCCCGAAGTGATTCCTCGGTTTTCTTCCTGGCCTCATTCTCGTTTTTCAAATCTTCCAACAGATTCAAGGTGGCTGAGTATGTTTTCTTTAGTTCTGCAGTTCGTTCGGCTACCAAGGCAGCCAACCTGACGTTTTCGTCAATTCGTTCCAAATGGGCAGTCTTTATTTTTACCATCGCCCGTATCTGGGCAATGAGTTCACTCTCGTCAATCGGTTTTGCCAAAAATGCCTCAGCTCCACAATCCAATGCTTTTATCCTGCTGGCCTTGTCCCCCTTGAGGGCAGTGATAAATACCACAGGTATGTCTCGCAAATCTTTATCCGCTTTTAATCTTCTGCATACTTCAAAACCATCCATATCGGGCATGACGATATCCAGCAGTATCACATCCGGATCCTCGCGTGTTGCCAATTTAAGTCCGTCCTTCCCACTGAGGGCCTTAAGGACAAGGGTGTTTGGAAATGTTTCGTTAATCAGAGCCTGTATGGTAATTAAATTATCGGGATTATCATCGATGGCAAGAATTTTCATTAGTCTACTTTCCATTCAGTACTTGGTTTATCGTATTAAAAAATACCTTTTCATCAATCGGTTTTACAATATATCCATCGAATCCATGTGCCAGGATCGTCTCGCGTTCTGAAATCATAGCACTGGCCGTCAGGGCTACAATGGGTATATGTGCCAGTTGTCCGTTATTTCGGATCACTTTAAATGCTTCTATTCCATCCACACCCGGCAGGGCAATATCCATTAATATCAGATGGGGTTTATGAATGTTCGCCATGATAATTCCCTGAGCACCATCTCCTGCTTCCAGCAAAATATACTTGTTCTCAAGAATTGCTTTCACGGTCAGCATATTGTCCGGATTATCTTCTACAATCAACACAACCTGTTTTTCTTCCTTTTTTGGGGTTTCAACAGGATGAGCTTCCAAAGCCGTTGTGTGGGTGGTTACCAGGCTTGCAACGGCATTCAGCAATTCTTGGCGGTTAATATCCCCTTTCTGAATCAGTTGATGAACATTGTTTCGCTTCAGATATTTAAGATCTTCTTTCGTGATATGTTTCGCCGTCAGGATCAGAACCGGAATATGAGCTGTAGGTTCGGCATTCCTCACAATCTGAAGGACCTCAAACCCATCCATTCCCGGCATCATTAAATCCAATATCATCGCATCCGGTATTATCCTGGAAATTATCGCTAAGGCTTCTGTCCCATCACGGGCTACGAGGATCTTATAACCGATGTCTTCCAAAAAATCTTTCATCTGAATGATCACAGGATCGCTGTCATCTACCAATAAAAGGGTTTTCTGAGACCGGTGATTCTCTGTTTTAGTGAGTTTATCACCTGATGTTTCAACAATATCTGGCAGCGTTTCTTCGACCTTTTTATCGGGTGAATATTTCAACGGTAAGATAAGTGTAAAGGCTGAACCCGTTCCTAACGCACTTTCAACCGTGATAGTTCCACCCAATAGATTCGCGTATTTCCGTGCTATTGCCAGTCCTAACCCTGTTCCTCCGAATTTGCGGGAAGTACCTGCATCTGCTTGTCGGAACTCATCAAAAATATGGTCCAACTGGTTTTTGGAAATTCCAATTCCACTATCGGTAACGGTTATTTCGATTGTTTCGTCTGTTTGTATAGAAGCAATTTCCACAGTTCCTTTTTCCGTGAATTTTACTGCATTGCCGATCAGGTTTTGAAGGATATGGCGGCATTTATCGGCATCACTCTGAAGCAATATGTCATCTGGGTTATCTTTATGACCTAATTTGATCTTTTTGTTTTTTGCCACGGGTGTAATCATTTCCACCACATCTGTGATCAGGTTTCTGACACTAAAACTCGTAATCTCAACTTCTTCTTTACCTGCTTCAATTCGCGATATGTCCAGGATATCATTGATAAGTGAAAGCAAATGTTTCCCGTTCCGTTCAATCACTTCCAGGTAACTGTATTCATCATCCGGTATTTTATTCACCAACCGTCTATTTAATACTCCCGATAAGGCAATCACTGAATTTAAGGGTGTCCGGAGTTCATGACTCATATTCGACAGGAAATTTGTCTTGAGCTGGCTGGCTTCGCTTAATTGGATTTTCTGCATCTCAAGTTCCCGGTTCTGCTCATTCAACTCTACTGTTTGGGACGCCATTTCAGTCTTTTGGGACTCCAGTTCTGTGTTCTGTATTTCTAACTTCCGTGCTATTACCTGCATCTTTTGATAAGCCAGCACACCCTCGATCCTGGAACTTAATGTGTCCAGAATCGTATTTACCAACAGGCTTGATTCGTTGGCATAACTTCGTATGCTGGCTAGCGATATGATGGCGATAACTTCTTTCCCTGAAATGATGGGTATCGAAATAATTTCCCGGGGAACTATCTTCCCGCTCACCGTATGTAACACAAAACGCGTGTCAACAGGAATCCGTTTAATAGTTTGTATCTTCTTGGTGGCCAGTACCGCACCGAATTCCCCTTCATAGGTGTCAGCTGCAAACGTTTGTCGGGCCACCTCTGCCATTCCGAATGAGGCAAAATGTTCAAACCTTTTCCGGTCATCGGATAACAGGTAAACTGCTGCCATCTGTGAATTGGTATGTGATGCCAGTGCCGGAAGTACCGACGCAAAGAATTTATCCGGTTTTTCCTCCATGAGCATGATCTGCGATAAATTTGAGGACTTTTCGTTCAGCCCGTTTGTTAATTGAATCCGGTCCACCATGATGTTAAAGGAATCGGATAATTCGCCAAACTCATTCTTTGAATCAATCAGGCTCCTGGCGTTCAAATCACCGTCATGAAACAACTTGGACGCCCGGGTCAACACATTTATCGGGTTTTTAATATTTCTTACCAATAAATTATTCACCAGTAGTACCAAGATCAAAATACCTAGTACAATATACAGCAATATTCTGTTTAAGGAGATGAGTAAATGGTTTGAATTTTCATATAAATCATCGCCATTCTTTGACGTAAAGTCATCTATCTTCTGAATACTCGACATGATAGCACTTCTATATTTCCCGATCCTGCCCGTCGGTTGTATGTCTTTTTCCACAATATCTGCATGACCCTCCTGAATTTGACGGACATTTTCAATGCGAGAGGTATTCCAAATGTTATACGCTTGCATCACTGAATCAACATCTTCACGCGGTCCCAGATAGCCGGCATATAAAATGTCGAATTGTTCACGGGTATTCACCCTCGAAGATTCCATCAACTGATTGGCTGTTTCTTTTTCAGTATCAGTCCTGGCCAGCATCAAATCCCGTAACCCAATACGCATGTTCAATACGTCGGCTTTCAAATTGCTGATGGCTCTCTTTACTTTCAGGGGATGTTTGTAAAGAATTTCCGTCTCATGATGTATCCTGTTCGATTGCTGGTAGGAAACAACGCCTAACACAATAACAAATAAAAACATTAATCCCGAACCAAGAAAAAGTTGTGTCCCTATTTTTAAATTTTTAAAATGCATATCCTAAATTTTTGAACGCGGATAAAACGGATAAATACCGCTGATGCCCGCTGATTTTTTTTATTTTTTTGAACGCTGATAAAACGATCAATACCGCTAATAAACGCTGATTTTTATTTTATGAACGTTTTTAATTGAATATTCTCTTATCCGTTTTTTTTCTTTTTTTACCGCTTCATCCGCGTTCCATTATTCTCTCATTCTAATTCCAATCTTTTGAGAGCTAACATTTTACTCTCATATTCTTTACGAATAAACTCAGGTCTTTTCCCAAAATTCAGAATTAAACCAACTTCCATATCTGTACCCCTTAAATAATTGATAAGCTGGTACTCAAATTGTTTAACCAAGATTTCAACTGCTTAAGCTCAAGAATAATTAAATTTTCTACCACAATATCAGCATAATACTCTCCAACTTCATGACCTTTATAATACACTTTGATTTGCTTTTTTCCACATTAAATCCTCTTGCTTTCAATTCAAGAAACAATGAGTTTTGATATACTTTTTCCAGAAATCCATACCCTAATTCATTGTAAACATCAAAATAAGCACTAATAATTTTGTCTGTTAATTCCTTGTGTAGTACATCCATGTTGTCGTTTTTTTAGATGAATATTATTGTTTAATCACTTAATATTTTATCTTATTCGTCTTCATCCGATCTTACCCAATTATCAACTGCGTTCCTCTTATTTAGTACGCTTTTTAACCACTTTTTATGTTTTCTTTATTTTATCTTATCTGTCTTCATCCGTTCTTACCGCGTCATCTGCGTTCCTCTTTTCCCTTCTCATTCTCTTACCCATTCCTATTTTTGAAATATCCCCGACATCGGATAAACTTCCCGGAAGCCGGCTTGTATCAATATCTCACGCTCCGATTCGCCGGTAATCAGGTATCCACTCCTGGAGATGCAATGCCGCGCTTTTTCTATAATTTTTTTCCTGTATTCAGGTTGATAGTAAAACAGCAAATTGGCACAGATCACCAGATCGAAATTACCATATATGCTCGATGGAGGACAACTCAATGTTTCGTTCAATAAATCAAAAACTGAAAAATCGATATTCTCTTTTAATTCCGGTTTTATCCTATAGATTTCACCTTGCTTTGTAAACCATCGGCCCAATTGTTTCAGATTCAGTGAATTCAACTCTGTTTCTGAATATTGCCCCAGTTTCGCTTCCTGGATTTGTGTCTCCGACTGATCGGTGGCGAATATTCGGAAGTTTAGTTGACCCCCTTTACTGTTCGAAAACTCCTGGAGCAACATGGCCATGCTATACGTCTCCTGACCTGAAGCACATGCTGCCGACCAAATCCGTATTTCATTTCGGTTTGAATTTACCGATTTGGTGACCAGTGAGGGCAATATAATCTTTTCCAATACAGAAAACGTCAATGTATTCCGGAAGAACTCTGTATAGCTTATCTGTAGCGAATTGATAAACGACTCGGATTCTTCAATATTATTCTGAATATGATTGATATAACCTTCCAGACTATGACAATTTATCTTTGACATCCTATTCTGAATAGAATTGGTCAAAAAAGTGTCTTCATATTTTGAAATGTCAACACCATGCAATTGTAATATATGCTCTATAATTGGTATGTTTTTATCTTCCATTTCTTGTTTCCTTATAAAACAGATATACAGAATGCTTTTTTTTTCCCGTTCTTCTGATCCCCTCAGAGGCTTATGGTACTCCTTTTCACAACCCCTTTAAGTTCAGGGACTACCACATATCCCTATTCTTTACATCCCCTTAGGTGTAAGAGGGCTACTCTTTACTTCTCCCTTTAATTCAGGGACTAACAACATATCCCCATTCTTTACATCCCCTTTAGGGGCTTGGGGTTCTTATATTACAATTTTATATTTCCCTTCATTCCCGGCTTGTTGAAGCAATTCGTTGACTTCCTTTTTCAGCTGGATCATGTTTATTTCCCGATCGATGGTCAACTTGTTAAAACGTTCCAGATCCACCATTCTTTCCTTTAATTCCTCCTGGGCTTTCTTACGTTCCGAAATGTCGCGAACCACAACTAACGTGCCGTTTTTATTATTATACTTAAAACCGGACCCGTTAAGTTCGCCAAAGAACAACGATCCATCTTTTCGTTTCATCTCTAATTCCAGGCCGGTTACGCTAATTCCTGTTTCTAAACTCTTGGCAAAAGCCGCCCGTGCAACTTCAATTGATTTATCGTCCAGAAAGTCAGTAAAATAATGACCCCTCATCTCCTCCGGTGTATACTGGAAAATTGACAAAGAGGCAGGCGAGGCATATTCCAATATCCCATTATCATCCGTGATGGATATCAAGTCGTCGGTTTGCTCAGCGATCGACCTGAATTTTTCCTCACTCTCCTGCAACTGGCTCAAGGCTTTTTTACTTTCGGTAATATCCCTGATAACCCCTTCGTGATAAATGATATTTCCAAGGTCGTCAGTTCGAAACCACCCATGATCTTCTACCCAAATGGCAGAACCATCCTTCTTTTTCAATTGAAAAACTGCGTTCCCATCATACGTTTCCTTCAATACCATACTTTCACGTTCGGTGGCTTCAAAATATAACTGCGACTTTATATCAATGTCCATCAGTTCTTCTTTGCTTTCGTAGCCCAGCAAGTGAACCATGGCCGGGTTGACATCGATAAATCTGCCTTTAGAAGTGCTCTTATAAACCCCATCAGGAATCTTTTGCACTAAGTTCCGGTAAAGATCCTCGCTCTTCTGCAAGGCCTTCTCTGCTAACTTTTGTTCGGTAATGTCTCTCCCAAAACTCACTACCCCTACCACTATCCCTGCAATCATGATGGGAGATGTATTGGTCTCGATAGTTAGAATGGTATCTTCTGCCACTTTATACAGCAACTCATACGTACACGATTCTCCATCCATGGTCCGTACAAAGACGTTCATTAACATAGCCAGTTCCCCTTCCAATGCCAATGGCAGGAATGATTTTCCAATCCACTCCTCCAGGACAAGACCTGTTGTTGAAAGTGCCTTCTCATTCAAAAACGTGAATTTGGCATCCTTATCCAGGGTCCAGATCATATCATTCGAATTCTCGATCATCGTCCGGTACTTGTCTTCACTCTCTTTCAGGGCCTGCTCTGCCTTTCTGCGTTCGGTAATGTCCTCCATCATGGCATGCCGGGCTTTCCTGCCATTCGAAACTACCGAAACAATGGTAATGTCAACGATGATATTTTCTCCGTTCTTCTTGGTATGTATCCATTCGCCTACAGAGCTGACATCCCCTTTTGTGTGTTGAACATCTTTTATCATTTTTGGAACTTCCTCCGCCGGGCGGATATCCTTGAGGCTCATGGATAGAAATTCCTCACGCGTATACCCATAAAGATCAATGGCTGCCTGATTGATTTCAAGGAATTCAAGGGTCTTCAGATCATAAATCCACATTGGTTGGGGATTGTTGGCAAAAAGGTACCGGTACTTCTCTTCACTGCTCCGCAAGGATTGTATAGCGATGTTTCTTTCGAAGAACAATCCAAGTGATTTTACATACAATTCCACTATTTCAGCGTTTTGCAGCGAAGTATCATTGGTGAAAAGTAACGTAAAATCACCAATCAGTTTGTTGTTTTTGGTGATTTTCACTACATTTATTTCACCCAGATGAAAGGTGTTTTCAATAAAGCCAATGACTTTGTTCGAAATAACCTCTCCACCGGTCAACTCATGCAATGTCTCAAACCGGGTGATAATGTGTTCACTTATCTTAGCGGCCCTTTCGGGATCCTCTTTCCACTTCCTATTCACCAAATTAAATCCCATGATCGACTTGGCCTTTGATTGAATGTCACTTAATCCTGAAAAAGCGACGGTGGTGATTTCATGAGTGTTTTCCTCCATCAAGTTGAAGGCGGCATACCTGGCTCCCGAAATCTCGATCATGATATCGGTCATCCGTTGATAGTCGAATTTCTTTTCTTCCGAATCAATTAATCCGGAAGTGGTAACTAAGAGCTTTTGCAACATCTCTTTGCTCTCCTGGAGCGTCTTTTCCGCCTTTTTCTGATCGGTCACATCCACAAACGTAGTTAGATAGTTGTCTGCAAACCGGCTGCCCGTTATGATGATCTCCCTTTCTATACCATCCTTGCAGGTTACGTGATAGATCTCTTTTTGAATGTCTCCATGGACATTCCCCGATTTGCGCACTGCCCTGTTCCAGTTCCCTTTCACCAACTTGCGGTATTCTTCTGCGGGGTATGCTTTATGCCACCATTCGGCTAAAGTGGGCACCTCATTTTCGTCATATCCCAACAATTCAATGAATTTTTTATTCCGATGGGTGATCACACCGTAATTGTTGACATATAAGATCGGGATGGGAGTATGATCGAATAGCTTGCGAAATTTCACTTCGCTCTCCATCAATGCTTTTTCCACAAATTTCCGCTCGGTGATATCGCGGATAAAGGCTATTAATAATTGGGTGGTGGCTGACTGGAATTGTACACAAATCTCGACATCAATGATGGTGCCATCTTTCCTGCGATGCCTTGTTTCAAAGCGGTCCTGACCGTTTTGTATGATTGTCTGGATATGATCATTGACGTGCTTGTTCAATTCAATAAATTCAACATCTGCGATATGCATTTTCAACAGTTCGTCTTTACTATAGCCCGACATGTTTACATAGGCCTCGTTCACTTCCAGTATCTCACCCTTTGTACTCACGATCCAAAAACCATCCATGGCTGTCTCCAGGATCTGACGGTGTTTCTGCTCACTGCTTTTCAACTTATCCTCCGCTATGATGCGTTCGGTCACATCGGTAATCACGGTTATGATTTTCAGTACCCCATAACGATCGGTGAAATTGGTCATGAATTTCTCACAGATCCGCTTCTCGCCATCCGAACGTACCATCGTGAGCTGAAATTGATGTTGATAGGTTTTTTTATCGAGCATGGCCTGGTAATTCGTATCCACAAATCCTAATGACTCCTTTGCCACAAAGGTTGTAAAGGCAGCGGCTTCCAGGAGTTGTTTTTCACTGTGCCTTAATAAAACCTGAGTAGCTTGGTTGGACCATTCGATTTTTCCATGAATATCCATCACCATGATGGCGTTCCTCGAATTATCCGAAATCGATTTATAACGTTCCTCACTTTCACGTAACGCTTCTTCCGACTTTTTCCGTTCGGTGATGTCATAAAACTCCGTAATGAAGTGGATCGGTTTGCCCTCCCTATCCCGTATCAAAAAAGTACAGATATCCACCCATACGATATGCCCTTTTTTATGGATATACCTTTTCTCCCAATGGGCAAAAGTTTTTTCACCCTTGAGTATCTTTTCAAGTTGAATTTCGTTAAATTCAACGTCTTCTTTATGGGAAAATTTTGACCAATGAACCTGGGATAACTCTTCTTTGGAATAACCTGTTATCTGGCAGAATGCCTTATTCACGTTCAGTATCCCATCAAGGGTGGTCATTGATTTACCCATGACTGAATTCTCAAAAATACTCCTGAATTTCGCTTCACTAAGCCTTAAATTTTCTTCCGAGACCTTTCGTTCAGTGATATCCTGTACGGAGGAACGATTTCCGGTTATTCTGGTGCCATCCGCCGAACGAAGGATTCGGTCCTGGATCAGCACCGTGATTTTAGTGCCATCTTTCTTTAAAAAATTCCGTTCATAAGGAGTCTTGGATATTTGTCTCCCTTTTAATTTTTCCTGGGTAATATGCAATGAATAAGCTTTATCTTCACAGATGTCCCAAATAGATTTCCCGATCAGTTCTTCCTTCCTATACCCAAGCATTTCCGCTTCGGTATGATTCATCTTCACAATCCGGCCCTGGGCATCTATTTCATGATATCCCACAGGTGCATGTTCAAACAGGTCTCTGAATTCTTCCCGGCTGGAGTGTAATTCATGTTCTGTTTTTTTTCGTTCCGAATTATCCCGCACAATGAGTTGTACTGCCTGTTTCTGCTGATAAACAATGGGCATCGCCGTCACTTCCACTTCCACTGTGGTCCTGTCGAGCCGTATGAATTTTTCTTCGGTAAGAGGTTGTACGTTTTGTTCGCTCGCAATTTTGAGCATGCGTTCCGTGGCTAATGTACGAGAATCGGGATGCACCATTTCAATTGCCTTTTTCCCGAGTAATTCGGTTTCATCCCTGGCAGCCATTAATTTGAGACAGGCTTTGTTCACAAATACAATTTTTCCATGGGAATAAATGCAGATGGCATTAGGCGAATTATCCACCAGCTCCCGGTATTTTTTCTCACTTTCGGCTAACTCCTCGTGCAGCTGCTTCTGTTCGGTGATGTCATACAGGATGCCGGTCCACACGATCTCTCCGTTCTCCTGGGGTCGGGGATACGATTCCAGATGTACCCAGCAAACTTTTTGATGAACCACCAACCGGCCTTCCCATTTGAAGGGAATCATCCGGGAATTGGCTTCTTCGTTTTTCCGGACAAACCCGGGTAGATCCTCCAGATGGATTAAATCGGAAATGATCGCGGGGTTTGTTTCAAATTCTTCACGTGTAATCCCCAGTATTTCACAGAAACGGTCACTGGCCTTTTCCATTTTATAAGGCGGGTTCGTCGAGTTGTGCCAGGCATTCTTCCACCATTTGTCGGGATGGTACACCCTTATACGATAGATTCCGGCCGGTTGATTGTTTACCAGGTCCTGGTAAAGTTCCCGTTCATGTTCAACAATCTCCTCGTTTTTCCTCCGTTCGGTGGTGTTCACCGCTGTCACCAGGCAAAATTCCTTATGCTTATCCAGCGTTCCTGTCAGGTAAACACAAATCGTATCCTGATCGGGTATCGCCAGGCAGATTTCACAACACTCCTTGGTATGGTTCTGAAATACATTGTGGATAAAATTGGCGAAAACAGGCCTTGATTCAATCGCTACAAACGAACTGAACAGTTTTCCTTTCAAGGCCGACCGGTATTGATGGAAAAAGTTCGCCGCGCTCAGGTTTAATCCCTTGATTTTTCCATCCCGGGAGAGTGTATAATATCCGGTGGGGGCATAGTCGTACAAATCATTGGCTACTTCGGCTGATATCTGGGCAATCCGCAATTCCTCAGACTGTATATCCAACTCCACTTTTTGTACTTCCAGCTCTTGTCCCATTCTCAATACATCGGCTTCCGAGAGCCCGATGGTAGGGGATGGCACTTTGTTCTTAAGAAAATCTTCCGCTTTTTGTCGTAGTTGTTCGTAAAGAGTCTTTTTATCCGGCGTGTGTGTCATAAGTGCCTCGTGATTGAGTTAGTGGAACGAAGGAGTTGAATCGGGCGTTATAGCGTATAAAGGTGAATTCTTTTGCGCATTCCGCCCCAAATTGAGCGGCTTATGTAGCAAACACAAATATAGTGTAAATTATTCCACAATAAGTTGTTCTTCATTCAATTTTTAGATGATTATTCTTAATAATGAGCGATTCATCCTTTTTTAACCCAAATACCTTTCCAAACCTTTTCCAAACCTTTAGGCGTACGAAGTACCCTAAAGCGTTTTCTTAATTGGTTGATATTTCTCAAAGAAGACTCTCAGGTTAGGTTTTCTTAATTATTGGATTCCTCGAAGAAAACTCTCAAAGGTACTCCGTACTCTCGAGGTTAGGATGAGGTTTGGATGAGGTTAAAATGCCTGAAAAAGCCGCCTGAACTATGCATAAGACTTAAAACAGACCCTTCAAATCTAAAAGCATGTTATAAAACATGCTTTTCGTGTAATTAATCACTAAAATGCTTGGAGTGTAATGAAATATGCTATATCTTTGCACAGTGATTTTTTCATAGTATTA
>CAIYOZ010000174.1 GCA_903927945.1 uncultured Bacteroidales bacterium
CTCGTATACAGTCAGTATTTGCCGCTAGGTACTTCCGTAGTTTAGGTATTAAAGTTTATGTCGGTTATTTATTTCACCATGAAAGTCCATTTAGAAAACCTTACCATGTGAGTCAGAAGATAGCCCTTGCTGTAAAACGCATTGCTAACGGCAGTGATGAAATAATTGAAATCGGTGATATCAAAGTTGAAAAGGAATGGACATTTGCAGGTGATATCGCGAAAGGCATACTCACTTTGGTTGATCAGGATGATGTATTTGAAGCGGTTGTTGGTTCAGGTATCACCTACACTATTGAAAACTGGTTGGAACAATGTTTTGGCGTCATTGGTAAGAATTGGCAGGATCATGTCAGAGTTAATGAAAGCTTTGTTCCCGAATATTCACTCCTCATCGCAAATCCCGAGACAATCAATTCATTGGGCTGGTTTCCAGAGGTAGGGTTGCAGGATTTAGCTAAAATAATGATTAACTTCACATTCTAGTAAAATGACTGAATTAGCGCCAAAAGATAGTAAAAATCTCAACCCCTCTAAACGATTTCTTATTGGTCACCTGGGTTCATATGGAGACTGTCTTTATGCAACAACGGTAGCTCGTCAGATTAAGACTGATTACCCCCTTTGTCATTTAACCTGGGCTATAGGTTCAATCTATCGCTCAGTACTGGAGAGTAATCCATATATCGATGAAATTTGGGAGTTTCCTCTATTAACCCCATCCGACTTGATAGACCATTGGCAAAAGTTTGAGGATGAAGTTATCGAACGCAAAAAACGTGGTGATTTTGATGAGATATTCCTAACTCAGGTTTGGCCAAATAATCTTAAAAATTTTGATGGAACATTGCGCTCTTCAATTTTTCGCGCTTATAACAAACCCATTACGGTACCGGTTACGCCTGTATTGCGTTTGTTACCTATAGAAATTGAAAATGTACAAATCTTTGCTAATTCTCATCATATTAGAGATAAAAGACATGTTATTCTATTTGAATGTTCACCCAAAAGTGGGCAATCATTTGTAACATTGGAATTTGCACTTGAAGTTTCAAAAAATCTCGTCGAAAAGATTCCAGGTCTCTCTGTAATCATCTCATCTAATGAACCGGTCTATCCAACTGATGATCGTATTATTGATGGAAGTAAATTATCATTTCGGGAAAATGCTGAACTAACAAAGTATTGCACTTTACTTATTGGTTGTTCCAGCGGTATCTCATGGCTTTGCACTTCGGACTGGGCTAAGCCTCTTCCAATGGTCCAGTTACTTAAAGGAGAAAGATACATGTTTGCTTCATTTGTGCATGACCATGAATATCATGGAATCAAAACTGATTCAATTATTGAAATGACTGAGTGTTCTGCAGATAGATTATGTCAGTGTGTCAACGTCATTATTAATGAAGGTTTTAAAATCGCAAAACAAGATTATCACGAAAAAATTAAAGTAGGTTTTGGACAATATATTGGAGTTATTGTTCTTTTATTAGAAAATAAAAGATA
>CAIYOZ010000175.1 GCA_903927945.1 uncultured Bacteroidales bacterium
CCTGTTTTTAGGGCAAACGGACATGAAAAACGTGGGTTTGAATGATCAACTTTCAGTTTGAAACTGAAAAGTTTCTATTCTAAAGTGGGTGGGTATGCTCCGGAATATGTAGTACAATTCCAGAATTAAGTGCTATAAACTCTACTATAAACTATTAACTATAAACTATCAACTATAAACTTCTATGTTGTAATCCAAATATCAAGAGTAATATTATGTTTTATTAATTCAAATTTAAAATATTCATTATCTTTGTAATCAGAAAGTTGAAGAGGAAATGAGCTCTGCTGGGGAGCAACCTATCAGCAATAAACTTTCTGCGTTATACAGTAAATGTGAAGGGGATGGCAATTTGCTGTCCCTTTTTTTACTTTACTGGTTTCGCTTTATGGTCTAAAAAAACCCATTTTCATATAATGATCCAGCAAGTAATAATTGTAAATAAAAACCTACAAAACAACCTTCTATCAGTAGACAAATGCTACAGTTCCCTAATTTTAGTTTAGTAAGTAAAAGTGCCACAGTCTATTTAAAGCAGACATAATGCTGCAAGTTTATAATAGTGGTCACTTTGGATATAGATTATGGTTGCAGGTTTTATTTAACAATTCTTGTTTCATATTTCTTTTCATTTTTAAGCACAAAATAAATACGGTTGCTCAATTTTCGGGCTATTCGCACGATTGCTTTGTTAGGTTCCATACGTTTACTGTAATCAGAAAACGCTTTACTCAATGCAGGGTCAATACGAACCGCAATCCACGAACTTTCGATTAACCCACGACGCAAATGAACGTGTCTACGAGGTGTTATTTCTCCAATTTGTTCTTTAGCTCCACTTGAATGGCAATCCGGTACAATGCCAATCATTCCGGCAAATTTATCATTATTGTCAAATCGTTTTATAGTTTCTATTTCGCTCAGAAAAAGCATACCCGTGATTAATCCAATGCCTGGAACACTCCGTATCAATTCCATATTTTTGGCGTATCTTTCAGCAATAGACAATACTTTTAATTCTTTATTTACTTCCAACAATAATGACCGTAATTGTTCTGCTTCTTTTATCAACATTGCCAAAGCCATATTCCCACTCCTGGACTTTAATTGAACTGTTTTTAGCCATACCATAAAACGTTTGGACCAATGAGTATTGCTTTTTTGAAATTCTACAGGGAACTCAATCCCGTAAAAGTATAATGTGGACTTGAGACGATTTTTTAGGCGACTCTGATCTTTCACGATACTACTGCGTACACGAACAAATGAACGATCTTCCAATATATCTTGCGATGGAGTATAAATACCCTTCAATTCGTTGTTGCGTAAAAAACGAGCTAATTTATGGCTGTCAACTTTATCCGTTTTTCGTCTTCTCTCCTTGTCTGATGTCGGTACATCTGCCGGGTTTATCACTATATTGTGGATGCCCAGATTTGTCAGTTCATAATGCGCATGTAATCCGCTAAAACCTGCTTCGTAGACCGAATGGTAAATCGCATTCGGGAAATTTAGCTTTAAATAGGTTGATAACGATTCTGCTTTAGGCGGCTGATTAAATGTCCTGTGATATAGATCCTCTGTGAAAATCGATACATTCCAACTTTTTAAATGCACATCAATTCCGACAAATATATTTTGTCCTTCAAAATTTAATTCTTTTCTTTGTGTTTGCATAAGTCCTTGAGTTTTATGTTTTAAGTTGCGTTTCTCAAAAATATAATACTCTTGTGACTTATGCAATTTTACTTGCATTATTTTATTTTACAAACATAGGGACTATTAACTATAAACTATTAACTATAAACTATTAACTATAAACTATTAACTATCAGCTACTTAAAAAACCAAAGTTTTATTACATTCTTGACATGCTGCATAAAATATTCAATGGTCCATTCAACCGCCTTATCAGTCCAACGCTGGGGATGTGTGGTAATCATGATGACATTCTGACCTGGTTTTGTTTTCAACCAATCAATGAAATCCTTCGTGGAATGAATGCGAGGATAGTTTTGAGGCGTTGAATTTAATTTATCTTTCTCTTCACTAATCACTAACCGTTTATCACTAATCACTTCTTTACCACTTATCACTTTTTTATCACTTATTACTTCTTTATCACTTATTACTTCTTTCTTGTCCCTGATATTAAATTTATCACCATCCCACATGCGGGCAGTATCAGTAAGATAAATACTATTCGTTATATTCTGATTCAGGAAGTCCAGGTAAGGCTCACCAATTATCCCGGATTGGCTATAATCATACGTTTTCCACAAATCCCGGTTATCCCATTTGGAGGTGGGGCTGCCATGCATGCAAATGGTGCGTACGGGGTAAAACTTACGGAAATGTTCCAGCTGATGTTTGAAATGATCCATTGCCTGCACCTTATCTCCATGAAACAACGCTAAATCCTCGTAATGATATCCGATCTCATGACCCAGCGCCGCTATGGCTTTTATCACTTCAGGCTGGTTGCTCTGAGGAACAACACGGAAATAGTATGTAGCGCGTATTCCCATTTCAGCCTCAATGCGTGCCGTCGCTAATGAATTTTCCGCCTTCAGGTCTACATCATGCCGCAGGATTACATACCGACCTTTTGCTTTCCCGTCACACCAATCCTCGAAAGTGTAAAATGAATAACCTGCTTGTTTTAATGCAAGTAAAAGTTCACGGTAAACCAGAAGCGTAAAGTCCTTCATATTTAATAAAATCAATAGTTACTATAAGTTGTAAGAACAATATATTGTCCTATTTGAATAAAGAATAGCACGCGGATTAACGCGGATAGATCGGATTTACGCAGATAAGAATATAGTAACGGATTTTGAATACGGATTTATTCATACAAGTATGAATGATAGAGACATCCAACTTTGTATCATTCCAATTTATTGGAATTAAAATTCGTATTAATCCGCTAAATCCGCTTTAATCCGCGTTCTAATCTTATCTTAATCTTCAATTTATAAATAGGACATTATTTTGTTTCGCTTACTTAAAACAAATCTATTCTTTTTTATCTAAACAATTTGCTAATTCATCGATCAGTTTAACTATTCTTTTAGCAGTTAATCCGTCCCAATACTTGGGGATTTTTCCTTTTTTTCCTTTTCCTAGTTTTATAAGTTGAACTTCATTAACGATTTCCTCCACTTTGATCAGTTTGTTGCTTCCCTCCCACACCGTTACCGGGCGTTCGGTATTGGGACGCACTGTCAGGCAGGGGATATTCATAAAGGTTGTTTCTTCCTGGATGCCGCCTGAATCGGTCAGGGCAAAAGCCGAGAGGCTCACCAGATGTATAAATTGCAGGTAACCCAACGGTTCAATGAAATATAGGTGCGGATAACGGGCAATCACCGGTAACAGCCCAAACTGTACGATGTTTTTGTAGGTGCGGGGATGAACAGGGAATACCAATGGTATTTTTTCGGAGATTTCACCCCACAGATTCACCAACGTGGTCAGGCTCTCTTTATCGTCCACATTCCCCGGACGGTGAAAAGTCAATGCGCCATACCGGCCTTCGGTGAAGTCTTTACCGAGGGTGATGTGCCTGTCCTGATTCAACAACTTGAAGTCAAGCACAGTCTGTTGAGCCTTGGGGAGTTGGGCCACCAGGGAATCAATCATCAAATTCCCCAGCATATAGATTTTTTCATTGGGGATGCCTTCCCTAAGCAGGTTTTCATCCGCATCCACACTGGTCGTGATAAAGATATCGCTGATAGCATCCGTCACCAGCCGGTTGATCTCTTCGGGCATGGTACGGTCGTTGCTGCGAAGGCCGGCCTCATAATGGATGGTTTTGATTCCCATCTTCGAAGCCACTAGTGTACAGGCAGCCGTACTGTTCACATCCCCTACCACCAGCACGAAATCCGGTTTTTCACTGAGGCATACCTGTTCGAAACCTTCCATGATCCGGGCGGTCTGTACGGCATGGCTGGCAGAACCCACTTCCAGGTTCATGTCCGGTGCCGGGATATCCAGTTCATCGAAAAACTGCCCCGACATCTTCACGTCATAGTGCTGTCCGGTATGCACCAATACAGGCTGAATAGTCGGATGATTTTTCAGGGCATGCATTAACGGGGCAATCTTCATAAAGTTGGGGCGTGCCCCGGCAACGAGAATAAGTTTTATCATGAGTTTATAGTTGGTAGTTTA
>CAIYOZ010000176.1 GCA_903927945.1 uncultured Bacteroidales bacterium
ACGTCCACGAACATTTTTGGTCGGCTTAAGACTTAACTTTTAAATAGTATCAAACAATGAAAAAATATAAAATAACAACAATTTTAGCGGTAGTTGCTGTGGCAATGATTACTTTCAATTCATGTGTAAACGATTTGAATGTAAGTCCGCTTGATAAAGCATATACCACCTCAGGAGTTACTTTTACAAACACTTCGACTCCTTACGTAGAATTTATGGCAAAACTTTATGCAGGATTTGCCACCGGTGGTATTCAGGGAGGTGATGCGAATGTAGATATCACCGGATATGATGGTGGAAGCCAGGCAGGTTATTTAAGGCCATTATGGAATCTTCAGGAATTACCAACTGACGAAGCCATGTGCTGCTGGAATGACCAAACCATTCAAAACTTCCATACCCTTAGCTGGACAGCTTCGGATATATTTCTGGAAGCATTTTATGAAAGGCTGTATTATCAGATTGATGTGGCTACTGCATTTTTACAACAAACCACTCCTGCTCAATTGACCGCTCGTAAAGTTTCAACTACGTTGAAAGATTCGATCACAACTTTCAGGGCAGAAGCCCGTTTTGTACGTGCATTGGCATATTTCAATGTATTGGATATGTATAGAAACGGTCCATTGGTAAACGATGACAGTCCCCTTGGTAGTGCAACTCCACCTCCTTATGGAACTTCTCAACAAATCTTCAGTTTTATTGAAAGTGAATTGACAGCTGCTCAAACTGATTTGATAGCTCCAACAGTTGGATTTGATGCCACAAAATACGGACATGCCAACAAGGCAGCTGCCTGGGCATTATTGTCACGGTTGTACCTGAATGCCAATACTTATCTGGGAACTTCGGATCCTAAATATTACACATCTTGTATCACAAACTGCACTAATATAATTAACGCTGGCTATCAACTTGAACCAAATTATCAAAACATATTTGTTTCGGATAATAACAAATCGAAAGAAATGATTTTCCCAATCGTTTTTGATGGTTCTAAACTGACTTCCTGGGGTGGAATGATGTTCCTGATGTCTTCTGTTACGGATAGTAAAATTCAAGCATTAGTAGCTTCTCCAGGTGGATGGGGTGGAAACAGGGCAACTCAGGAATTTGTAGCTCGCTTTACACCACCATCAGGTGCCGGATATACTATCACGGATGATTCAAGATATAATATGGTTTATACTGGTTTTAATCATCCAAGTATTGATGACAATACACAATTTGAACAGGGTACTCCTTTGTTGAAATATAGTGAAAAGAACAGTGCGGGTGTGACACCTAGTCCACTACCTTCATTCCCTGACACTGATTTTCCACTTTTCCGCCTTGGTGAAATCTATTTGAATTATGCTGAAGCAGTTTTACGTGGTGGAACAGGAGGATCGACCTCACAGGCACTTACATATGTGAATAATCTGAGAGATCGTGCTTTCACTCTTGGTAATGGTCAAATCACTGCCACTCAGCTAACGCTGCCTTTCATATTGGAAGAACGTGCCCGCGAAATGTTCAGTGAAACCGTTCGTCGTACCGACTTGGTTCGCTTCGGCAAACTGACCGATGCAACTTATGTATGGCAATGGAAAGGTGGTTTGAAATCAGGACAAGGAGTAGCTAGTTTCCGTAATTACTATCCACTTCCAAATGCAGATTTAAATGCCAACCCTAATTTGAAACAAAATACAGGATATTAACAAAGAACTGTTTGACTGTAACATAGGAACTACCAGTTAAATAATAAATTATATAAAATATGAAAAATCTAAAAATATTTATTCCGTTCTTAGCTTTGCTATTCGTAGCATGTGCCGATGACGCCAAATTGATGATTTCAAAGAATCCGACTGCACCGGCTTTAAAAGCACCGAGTCACATTTCAAAATTGTATGATTCTGCTTCGGGAGCATATATTTTGAGCAAGGATAGTGCATCGAACATAGTTGAAACATTTAAAGTAGATTCTGCTAATTTCGGCGTTTACACTACTGTAACTTATGTATTGGAAATTGATAAAGCTGGCAATAATTTTGCTAATTTTAAAGAAATTACCAGTTCAACAACAACTAGTTTACCTGTTACTGTTGCACAACTAAACAATCCGGTTGCAAGCCAGGGCTTATTGAATAGTACACCAGGTGTAGTGTCAAGCTTCGATGTTCGTATCAGGGCAAGAATTGGAACATATTATACTCCTTTGTATTCAAATGTTCAGACTATTAAAGTGAACCCTTATCCAACATTTGGATTATTGTATGTACCGGGTGATTATCAATCAGCATATGCAACTGGAAACTGGAATCCAGCTATTACAAATACAATCCTGTATTCTCCGGCCAATGATGAAACTTATGAAGGTTATCTTGATATGTCAAACGGTGGAGCAGCTGCAAACTTTAAGTTTACGGAATATCCTGATTGGAATCATACAAATTATGGAGCAGGTGCATCTGCAACTTTATTAAGTGGTACCGGTGGAAACATCACTGTTCCTTCAGGGTATTACAAAATAAATGCCAATATTACAGCATTAACCATGTCTACTACACTGATCACTAAATGGGGTATCATTGGTTCGTTAGCAGCAAGTAATAATTGGACGAACGATGTACCTATGACTTATGATGCTACTACAAAATTGTGGACAGCAACCGGAGTTGTTTTAGCTGCCGCTGATAATTTTAAGATCAGAGCAAACGGTGCCTGGGATATAGCTTTTGGAGTAGATACAAATGGTAAATATACGACAAGCGGTGGTAATATACCTGCGCCTTCTGCCGGAACTTATACCATTACTTTGGATCTACGTCAATTAGGCAAACCAGGTTACTACGTAACTATGGTTAAAAACTAATCTTTCTGAGTATTTATAAATTCACGGACTTTATTAGATAAAGTCCGTGAATTTTATTTTCTCCCATAATCTTCTGATCTTTATTTCTCTCTCTTTTATTTGTACATTTTGGTAATTCGAAACCTTTATGAAAAGAAATATACTTCTTTCTATCCTGCTTATCAGTGCATTGATTGTATCTGCACAAGTTGTTACTACCACCCCATCGATCGTTGTTCAACAAACAGGAACTGCCATTACTGTAACTTTTGACGATTCCTTTATTACCCCACTTATCGGCACTGCGGGTCCTCTGTATGTACACACCGGAGTTATCACTACAGCAAGTACGAGCAACACCGATTGGAAAAATGTGATTACTCCCTGGCCAAGTAGTGCAACTGATCCCCTGGCAAATACCACAGCAAATAAACTTACTCAAGTTGGCACTAGTACCAAATGGACATTAACTATGTCAGATATCAACTCCTTTTATGGCCTTACCACAGGAACAGTCGTCACACAATTAGCATTTGTAGTCAGGACTGCCGATGGTTCGTTACAAAGCAGCAATCTCTATGTACCGGTCTTTCAACCCGGTTTAAATGTAAAATTAGCGGTTCCCACCACAAATTCATTGATTCCTGTAAGTACTGCTTCAGCCATTACTGCGAATGCCTCTAATGGCTCACAATCCTGCAATATAAAACTCTTTGTAGGATCAACGACTACCACTAATATCACAGGTACAACCCCTGTTATATCGGGAACGGGTGTAAATACCCTGACCACAAATTATACTTTTGCAACTGCCGGTAATTATTATGTCATAGTACAGGGAACTTCGAACGGATTGACTAAGAATGATACTGCATATGTATGCGTTGCAAAAACTCAGGTAGCCTTAGCACGCCCTACTGGTCTGAAAGAAGGTCTCACAATAAATGCAGATGGCTCGGTAACTTTTTGTTTTTCACTAGTGAGAGGCGCTCCTGTATCAACAACCACTGAAGTGTATATCTTAGGCGACTTTAACAACTACAAGCTGGATAATAATTACATGATGAATCTTCAGAGTGAAAATACTACTTATGGCTACAATACAAATTTTTATTGGCTAACATTAACCGGACTCGATCCAAGCAAGGAATACACGTATCAATACTATGTGGACGGTTTGACTGCCACTAGTCCTGTCAGGGTAGGCGATCCATATTGCGAAAAGATACTTGATCCGAATAATGATCAGTACATAAATCAGAATAGCCTGATATATCCAAATTTAAAGCCTTATCCTTCGCAAGCTAGCGGCATACTTTCCTGTTTTCAAATTAATCCGACCAAATATCAATGGCAGGCAACCAACTTTACAGCTCCCGCTCAAAACAAGCTAATGATTTACGAGATGCTGTTTCGTGATTTCACCACACAAGGATCGGTGCAGGCTGCTATTCAAAAACTGGATTATATTAAGTCGCTGGGTATGAATGCTGTTGAAATAATGCCAATCATGGAATTCGATGGCAATAACAGCTGGGGTTATAATCCGAATTTTTATTTTGCTGCAGACAAAGCCTATGGAACCAAACTTGATTATCAGCAATTTGTGGATGAATGCCATAAACGGGGAATGGCCGTTATTTTGGATGTGGTATTTAACCATACCTGGGGTTTAAGCCCTTATTGCATGATTTATTGGGACGCCGTCAACAACAGGCCGCTTACCACTAATCCTTATTACAATGCCATTGCTCCTCACCCCTATAGTGTGGGAAATGATTTAAACCACAGCCGCTCTTTTGTCAGGACCTGGTTAAAAAGGGCTATGCAATTCTGGTTGACTGAATACAAAATGGACGGGTTCCGATTCGATTTGAGCAAAGGGTTTACACAAACCCAAAGTACGACGAGTACGGTATCCAACTATGATGCCTCCCGGATCGGTTATATTAAGGAATACTCGGATGCTGTGAAAGCTGCAAATCCAAACGGTTATGTCATCCTGGAACATTTCTGTAATACAGATGAAGAAGATGCACTGGCTGCCTATCAAAATAGCATGTTATGGAGAAATATGGCGGGATCCTATCAACAGGCTGCCATGGGATTTTCTGCTAACAGTGATTTTACAGGACTGGTGGGTACTAATCGTGTAGGTTACGCCGAGAGTCATGATGAAGAAAGAATGGCATTTAAAGCCATCACCTACGGACAACCTGCCCTAAAGGATACGGCAACTGCCATGAAGCAACTTTCAGTAATTTCACCTTTCATATTCTTAAGTCCCGGACCCCGTATGATGTGGCAATTCGGTGAAATGGGATATTCATATTCTTTAATTTATAATGGTGGTAATACCAATCCTAAACCAGTACGATGGGATTTTTTGAACAATCCTGCCAGACTGGCTTTACATGATGTTTATTCTAAAGTAATCAATTTCAGAAGTCTTTATAGTGATTTGTTCTCAAATCCTACCAGCTGGAACTGGCAGGTTACTAATTCCGACTGGACAGCAGGTCGTCGAATCTATCTGACAAATGGAACGCTAAGTACAATTATCTTAGGGAACCTGACCGGTACAGGACCCATTAGTGCAAGTCCTAATTTTCCAAAAACAGGGATATGGTATAATTTACTGACCGGAGAACAATTGAATGTCACAAATACTTCTATGACGATTACCATGCAATTAGGCGATTTGCTGATATTTACCGACAAACAGGTGAATTTACCCAATGCTATCAATTCCCCTACTGTTCAAAACAGCATATCGGTTTTCCCATCGGTAACCAGTGGTTTTGTTTATGTGACTTCTCCTAGTGAAGTTCAACGCGTAAATATATTCAATTTGCAAGGTTCCCTGGTAAAAACGGAAGTTAGTCAAACCGCTATCAATCTAAGCAATCTGAATACGGGAGTTTATATTCTGGAAGTAAATACGCTACAGGGTAAGAGCATTCATAAGATCATCAAACAGTAGCCCACAATTTAAATATCAATTAAAGGACATCTTCCGATGTCCTTTTTTTATACAATAATGTACAGAGTCTATACTCAAAAAGTTTAAAAACATCCTTGATCAGGAGCTTCTTCTATTTAGACTAATATTAATTCTTAAAAGGTCACTCAATATGTTTTTCAAATAACTTTTTCATTATCCGGATTCATTAACTTGAATCATATCTTTAAGTCAGGAGTTTCTCCTTCCTTTAGCTAACCCTTTGAAGATCTAACACTAAGTTTTTTCAAATGCCTTATTCATTAAGTTATTAATTTCCTGATCATTCTATTTAAAAAAACCTCTCCGGAATATAAATTCCAGGGAGGTCTTTTTGTATAAATGATAAATTCAATGTCTATTTTTTACTTAACGATTGCAGGGCACTCTTTACCGTTTTATCATCCTTGTAGAGCAACGGATAAAATCCTGAGTCACCCAATGAGTTTCGGGATATATATGCTTTTATCTGTGAAAGTAAGAATCTCTTGGATATATTGATCTGCTTTGGATTAGCCGCAACACCCTTGGTCGTTGCAAATCGAATGAAATCACTCAACAGATCCTGCCCATCAAGGTAGTTGTCCATTTGTTTCCATGTTTTAATGCTCTTCAGCTTTTCACGGTTCTTATCGGTATATTGAAATGCATACTGGTATAAATACCCGTAATTAATCACTTTATTCAGATAAGGAGTATATTCGGAGGTATCGCGCGGTATAAAGATATCGGGAGTAATGCCACCTCCACCGTAAACAGTTCGTCCACCGAATGTTTTGTATTTAGGTGCGTTCTTTTTCAGATGAATACTATCCTTGTTATCAATTTCTCCATGCAGGTACCGGTGAACGATATCCATTTCATAATCCTGCGATTTTCCGATCGTATAGGGCTTCTGGATACTTCTGCCCGAAGGAGTATAATAACGCGCTACAGTGAGCCGTATGGCCGATCCATCGGGCAATGTGAGTTGTTGTTGTACCAGCCCTTTTCCAAATGAGCGGCGTCCGACAATCATACCCCTGTCATTGTCCTGGATAGCTCCTGAGAAGATTTCACTGGCTGAGGCCGAGAATTCATCAATCAACACGACCATCGGCACATTGATGCAACTCCCCTTTCCATCCGAATGGGCTTCTGAACGTGGATAGGACTTTCCTTTTGAATAGACTATCATACGTCCGGCTGGCAGGAATTCATTCACCATATTAATGGCCTGATCCATGAAACCACCGCTATTTTCACGTAGATCGATGATATATTTCTTGGCACCCTGATTTCGAAGTGTTGCAATGGCATTCAGGAATTCAGTATAGGTGGTCTGTGCAAATTTACTTACCTTTATAAATCCTACCTGCGGTTCAATCATATAGGCAATGTCCACCGAATTAACCGGTATTTCCCCCCGGGTGATTGAATAATGGAGTATCTCACGTGTTCCATGCCGTTTGACGCCCAGCTTAACAATGCTTCCCGGTTTTCCACGTAGTTTTTTCATTACCTTTTCATTGGTAATTTTCTTCCCTACGAAAACAGAATCATTAACCCTCACGATACGGTCACCGGCAATTAATCCAACTTTATCAGAGGGTCCACCCCGAATTACGGATACAATCATGATCGTATCGCTCTGGATATTAAACTGTACACCAATGCCACTGAAACTTCCTTCCAGTTCGCTGTTTACATTTTCCAGATCAGTAGCGGGAATATATACCGTATGAGGGTCCAGTTTTGAGGTAACATCCGTCATCAACTCCTCCGTCATTTCTTTGACATTTACAGTATCGACATATTGGGATTTAATAATAGAAAGCAGATCATCCACTTTGCTATGTGATAATATTCTTGAGAATCCTGAACCGTTAGCGCGTCTGGCAAGTAAGTTTCCAAGGAGAACACCACTAATGAGAGCAAGAAAAATAATCAACACCAACAATAAATTTTTTTTATTCATATAAATCAAGGATTTGTAGATAATAATTAGTAAACGGATAAAAGAGTCATTCCCGTATATTGCTCAAAAAAGAGCCATCATTCTATTCAACTTCTTTTTCCAGGTACACCACATCAATTTCTGCCCGTATCAAAAGCTCAACCCCATCCATGATACGATACTGCTCTCCAAAAACAACCCGTTTAATGCCCGACTGAATGATTAACTTTGCACATTCAATACAAGGGGAAGCCGTGACATACAACGTGGCACTATCGCTGCTGTTGTGCGAACGCGCTACTTTTGTGATTGCATTAGCCTCGGCATGTAAAACGTAGGGTTTTGATACATTGTTTTCATCCTCACATTTATTTTCAAATCCGGAGGGTGTCCCGTTATAACCATCGGAGATAATCATATGATTTTTTACCAGTAACGCTCCCACTTTCCGGCGGTCACAATGTGAGTTCTCAGCCCAGATTCTGGCCATACGCATGTAACGGCTATCTAAGAGTTGTTGTTTTTCAGTCATTCTTTGTGATCGGTTGATTGTTGATTAGTTGATTGGTTAATTAGTTGATTACTACCAACTATAAACTATAAACTAAGTAATTCTTTCGCAAACTCCTTCAGGTCTACTCCCGAGAAATTACCCGAAGTCATGAGTAATAACGCTGTTTTATCATAATTCATCTCCCGGAGCTTTTCTTGCAAAGCCGCCGAATCGGTAAATACGGTCAGGTTTGTTCCTCCAAAGGCACTGCCAACCTGTTCTGGGCTGATATCTTTCAGATGCTTGTGATGGATGACTTCAGGGTTGTAATATACGAAAGCCACGTCGGCTTCAGCCATACAACCTGCATACTGGGGAAGGAACTCTTCGGTCAGGCTGCTGAAGGTATGCAACTCCATGCAGGCAACAAGTTTACGATCGGGATACTGGTGTTTTACGGCCTTTACCGTTGCCTTAAGCTTCGAGGGTGAATGGGCAAAATCCTTGAATGCCACCGAAGTGCCTGTTTCCACTATCTTTTCCAAGCGGTTGGAAGCTCCGGGAAATTCAGATATCACAGAATAGAACTGCTCATCAGTGACTCCGATCTGACGGCAAGCCAGGCGGGCTGCGTCCATATTCTGCAGATTATGTTCCCCGAAAACTTTTAAGGACACATCCCCGTAGCGTGTAATCAGATTGGTGATGCCATCACGGACTTCATTTTCCGGTGTATTGTATGGGAATGGGACGATATCCCGTCGCAGGTGTTTCGCAATCTCATTCAGGTTTTCATCCCCGTCGAAGTAAATCAACCGGCCCTGGACTTCCATTAAATCTGTAAATTTCTGGAATTGTTCCACATAATTCTCGAAAGTAGGGAACACATTGATATGATCCCAGGCGATTCCGGTCAATACGGCAATATGAGGTTTATACAAATGGAATTTAGGTCGGCGGTCGAGAGGGGAAGTCAGGTATTCATCGCCTTCAAACACGGCAATCCGTGAATCGTACGAAAGTTTCACCATGTTGTCAAAACCTTCAATTTGTGCCCCCACCATATAATCGGCATCAATTTTCAATTGTTTTAAAACAAACAATATCATGGCCGTAGTTGTTGTCTTTCCGTGGCTTCCTCCAATCACAATGCGGGTTTTGCTGCGCGTTTGTTGGTACAGGTATTCGGGGAATGAATATATCTTCAGACCCAATTCCTTGGCACGTATCAGTTCCGGATTATCTTGCGTGGCGTGCATACCTAATATGACGGCTTGCAATCCCTTTTGGATTCGGTCAGGAAACCAGCCTAATTCATCAGGCAATAAACCATGTTCCTTTAGCCGGCTGCGGGAGGGCTCGAAGATTTCGTCGTCCGACCCGGTCACCTGGAAATTATCTTTTTTACTGATGGCAATGGCTAAATTGTGCATGGCAGCTCCACCTATGGCAATAAAATGAACTCGTTGCATATGATTGGAAGATGAATGATTTTACTTATTTTTGTTGAGATTTTTATTAAAACGCAAATGTACTAAAAAGTTTCTCAAGTTCATAAAGATTGAATTAACTTATTGGTCTAAATCAAGCAATCAACTTAATTAACGAATCAACCAATTAACTATTTAACCAAATAACCAATTAACTAACATGAAATTACTTAAAATCGAAGCCGGTTCTTTTCACGTGGATGGGGGTGCTATTTTTGGAGTGGTTCCAAAGCGCGTATGGCAAAAACGGTATCCTTGCGACGAAGACAATTTCTGTCAGTTAAACATGCGTTGCCTGTTGGTCGACACCGGTGAAAAGCTTATTCTGATTGATACAGGCACCGGAGACAAGCAGCTGGAATACCTGAAATACTATGATTTCAAAGGGGTCATCAACTTCGAATTCGAACTGAATCAACTGGGGTACCGCTGTTCAGATGTCACCGATGTGATCCTTACCCATTTGCATTTCGATCATTGCGGCGGATGCACCAAATTCAATGCTGACCGTTCAAAGGTTGAGTTGACTTTTCCTAATGCCATTCATTGGGTGGGCGAAGAACAATGGAATAATTTCCTCAAACCCAATGTGCGGGAAGGGGACTCCTATTTCCAGGAAAACATGATCCCCGTTCTGGAAGCTGGAAAGCTGACTCTGGTGAGTGAGAATGAATGGATATCCCCGGAAGTGCAAATCAGGATTTTCAACGGACATACGGTCGGTCAGCTGGTATGCTACATTCACGACGAATCTAAAACCTATGTCTACGTCGGGGATGTTATTCCAATTGCAGCCACCGTACCCGTATCGTGGATATCGGCCTACGATACTTATCCCATCACAGCCATGAATGAAAAGAAAATCCTGTTGGATGAAGCTGCCGAAAAACAACAGATCCTTTTCTTCGAACACGATGCCTACACCGAATGCTGCACCATAAAGGAAATGTATGGTAAATACAAAGCGGATGAAACCTTTTCACTCTAGACACCACTATAGTAACTGGGACTAGCAAGAATCTAGAATTGAACGTGGATAAATGCTGATTCAGCGGATTAAAGACGGATAAGAAAAACACTGCGTATTTTGATTTAATACCAAATATAGTTAAGTCTGAATTACTGATTCAGAACATTAAGCGCGCAATATTGTGCCAAAAACACACCAGTTTGAAAGTTTAGATACTAAAGGGGATTTAAAATTACCATTGTCTCCTAAAAGTCCAAGTCTATAAACAATAAACTACTGACTATCAAATGAATACTATAGATGAATGACTATGAACTATAGACTACCGACTATTCACTCTCTTCTTCCTCCCATAATACACGCCATAGCGATGCTGTAAAACTTCGAATCAGTACTTTCACTGCGGGAGGTGAGCACCACCGGCTTATCGGTGCCTTGCAGCAATCCGCCCATTTCCGCTCCGGCAAAGAGCGACAAGCCCTTATAGAAACAATTTGCGCATTCAAAGTTAGGAAAAATAATGATATCGGCATCTCCCAGGACGGGGGTATGTACATTTTTAATGCTCCCACGCTTGGAATCCAGTGCCAGAAACACATCCAGCGGTCCGTCCATGATCACGTCCCCGAATTCGCCATTCCTCCACATCTCCATGATGTCCAGGTAATCCTGCATATACTGTATCTTGGGATTGGCTACTTCGGTGGCATGCAGCAAAGCTATCTTAGGGTGGGGAATCCCGAACTTATTGGCTGTCTCGATGGCATACTTAATCATAGCCACCCGTTGCACCAGGCTAGGCGAGGGAATCACCACCGGGTCGGAGAAGAAAATCAGCTTGTGATAGGTCGGTATCTCCATGGCCGCATTGTAGGTAAGTATTTTTCCGGGGGGTAAAATGCCTTTTTCCTTGTCCAGTATGGCCCTTAGCAGGATATCGGTATTGACCAGCCCTTTCATGAGGATGTCCGCCTCGCCCGACTTTACCATCCTCACAGCCTCCAGGGTGGCCTGCAGGATATCCGGGATGTCTATGATATGAATAAAAGGGGATAGTTCATGTTCAAACAGTTGCGGCGACTCTATCGAAGCCACATCCCCAATCAGGTAGGCTTCAATGATTCCCAGGTCCACCGCCCTGATCACAGCATCCAATGTGTGCGAATCAACAGCATTAGCCACTGCCATGCGTTTTCGGCAATTCACACTTTTTAGATGTGCCAATAGTTCAGCGAAACTTGAAATTGATTCCATGCAAACTTGATTTGGTAGGATTTAATTCACAAATGTAGGCTTATTTTTTTACTGTACAAATACCATTTATCCATTTAGAAGCGTAGAGTTTAAATATTTGTATTTTAAGTTTTTATCCAAACCCGGGATTAAAGTTTGATAGCTTTCTATTATTAAATTTTCGGTCATAAAATAATTAGATATTTCACTATTTTCGAATGCAGGATGTCAAATTGTAACTTGTTGTTTTTTTTAGTCCTAAAATTTGGAATAAAATAATTTTTTACACGGCACCTAATTTTTTATCTTGAATGACACTCATCTTTCCCTGATTGTTCTTTCAACATGAATCTCAGCCCGGTCCTTCATGTAGTCAGACTAGCTTAATGATTTGCCCGGGGATCGCTCTATGTTGGTTCGTGGATGCTTCGTGGTTCATTCGTGGTTGCTTCGTCAATGTTACATAGATGTTACATATATAATACATATATATTGCATATACATCACATATCTATATAGGTATGTAATGTATATGTAACGTATATGTAATATTTATAGAAAATGTCAATTGTTACCACGAAGTAACCACGAATGAACCACGAAGCATCCACGAACGAACCCACTGGCTTTTACCTACGAATCAGCTTCGAAAACAATACAAGGCTGGCAGGGTAGGGGACAAAACGATGAACGGGGTGACTTCAGAAAAGACTGTCAAAGACAGGGGTATAAAAAACGGTTAAATTTCATCTATTTTTGAGTTTTGAGTTTGGTTTGAAGCTTTTGCGCCAATAATTTGCACCGAAACTTTTAATTTACACTAAAAAGAAATTCACATTTCACTCAAACTGAAAATTCTTTGTATCTTTGAACGTTTTTTTATAAAAAAGAGGCAAGAGGC
>CAIYOZ010000177.1 GCA_903927945.1 uncultured Bacteroidales bacterium
TTAGAAAGGCCAATCCACTGTGGATTGTGATGATTGATTACCTAGTTTTGTAAACGATCATCTGATACAGCTAAGTAACTTAGAAATGTAAACGAACTTATGATATATAACAATTAATCGTTAATCGTTATTTCACTGCCAGCACTTTTCCGCATCCGGCATACTTCACCTCCACCGGTTCGTCAGTGGCTCCCACATTGCCAAACTCAATGGCCATGCTGAGCAACACGCTCACCTCATCGGTCAGTTCTGCTATCAGGCTTGCATCCATCTGAACCTCCATCGACTGTTCCGGCACGATCGACTGGGTCTTAAACCATTCGCCGGTTGTGGTGCAGTTTGAGCCATGAAGGTCCGCCACCAGGGGCTTGTATTCGTTTTTTGTTTCGTTGAACGTCATGTCCGATACCGTTCCAATAGCCACGATCAGGCGAAAGAAAGGCAACTTTTGAATGTTCAGCAAATCGACGTCCGAATTGATACGCGGGATAGTGACCACTGCCTTCAGGTTTTCGCGGCTCAACTCCCAGCGTGGGGATATACGCACCACTGTGTTGAACGGATAATTGCGATTGAAATTAAAGCCTTCCAAGACTTCTTTATTCGCCGTCAGATTCAGGTTCCTTTTCCCGATTTCCGAAACCGTGTCCAGCTTCATCAGGCTTTTCCCTATGCCGGTCAACGTAGCGGAAAGGTTATAATCCGCCAGCCGTTGCAATCCCCCGAAGGCATACCTGGTACACCCCGAACCGGGAGCTGCCTCCAAATTCTTTTTGTTGCTTGCGAACTCCTTCGAACTTGGGCGACTTGGCCATTTGTTTCTTGGTGGCACCGCCTTTGGTGCGCATGATAACCTTGTCACTCCCCCGGCGGGTATAAAAGCTGACACCCTGTATACTGCCTGTCATTTGCATAAATCCTTTTACGATGGTCATGGTGTTGGTGATTAGTGGTGAATAATGATGGATGAATCGGTTGATTAGTGAATTGGTTAATTGGTTGATAGCCCGCGTCTACAAGTCCCCTTTAGGGGATTTAGGGATTCTCTTATTCTATTTTAATGACAAAGAAACATAAACCGGATATAATGAGCAAATATAAGCTATATAATACGGATCTATTTAAATCCGTGTTATATCCGTATTATATCCGCATTATATCCGTATTTTAACCGTATTATCTAAAATAATATTGAGAATAAGTATTGAGTGAGCTTGAATCGGAATGTCACCGGCACCAATTAACCGACTTGGAATGTGTGAATTATATAATATATATCAGAAGTTATGTAACTGTTTAGTATTAAAAGTTGCAGAACTTTGTGATATTATTCATCACTTAAAAACAAATGAAACAAATGAAACAAATAATGTGGTTAGCATTCAGTTTTCTATTGATGACTGGTGCATCGGTTTTTGCTCAGGAAGTAGTTAAAGTGGCAAAAGATTCTACCACCACTACGGTAACCACCACCACTAAAGTGGTACCTATCAAGGAGGAAATGAAATCGGCAGACTTACCTCAACCGATTAAAGATTTAAATGTGAGTTTCAAGACCCAGGGCTGGGATACGAATGAAAAAGCATATGTAGTGAAAGGATCCGCCGGAAATATCGTCTATTATGGGGTGACCTATAAAAACACAACTTCGGGGGAAATCAAAACCATTCACCTCGATGCACAAGGAAAATTAATCAATGATTAAGGTGATCGCCCTGATGCAACACTTTTTAGTAAACGCAAAAGTCAGCATGCAAATCTACGATTACCCGATACCTATGAATGAAAACAAAATTAAATAATCTATCAAAAAACTCAAAACTCAAAAAATGAAAACAATTAAATTTTATGCAATTATGGCAGTGCTGGCATTAACGACGGCATCGTGTGTGAATTCAGGAAAATATGATGCAGTGGTTGCTCAACGTGATTCTGTGGAACGGGCAAAGGTGGCTCTGGATTCCAATTACAACCAAACACTGGTCATTCTGAATGACATCGAAGGCGGGTTTGCCAGGATCAATCAGAATGAAACTCAGATGAAGGCTAACCTCAAGGGAACAGAAGGTGCAAAAGGGAACAAAAGGCAAGAAATAGCCGCTCAAATGACCGCCATCAGAGAAAGTATGGACCAAAACAAGGCAAAAATTGCTGAACTTCGAAGCCTGGCATCTAAAAGGGGAAAAGTGAACGGCAAGCTGGCCGAAACCATCAAACGCCTTCAAGCCGAGCTGGACCAAAACGGTGAATCCATAAAATCATTACAGGCAGAACTCGATCAAAAAAACATCAAGATCACCGAGCTGAACACCACCGTGGATACCCAGAGCAAGAACATTGCCGACCAACAAAACACGATGGATCAGCAAAAGTCGACCATCAAAGGACAGGACACCGATTTGAATACGGTTTGGTACTGTGTGGCCTCGTCGAAGGTACTTAAAGATGCCAAGATTGTATCGAACACCGGTCTGTTCCAGAGTAAAAAAGTGATGGCGAATGCATTCGATAAAAAAGTGTTCACAAAGGTCGACTTGAGAAACATAACATCGATTCCTACGAACAGCAAGAGTATCAAAATCATGTCGTCGCATCCCTCCACCAGTTACAACCTGGTAAAAGGCACCAATAAGGACATCACGATTGAGATTACCAATCCTTCGGAATTCTGGAGTGTCTCCAAATATTTAGTAGTGCAAATATAGGAAGTTGACTTACGAAGTTTCAGGCAGTGATACTATAAAATCTGCCTGGAATCGAATTAGGAAACGTGGACACGGAGCGCCGGGAATGCAAGATTTGCATTCCCAGCTTTTTTATGGAATATCGGGGTACTTTTTCGACCGTTAGGACTGTTATAAGAGTTAGCTGCGGGTTGAGAAAGTGGGAGGGCGACTAAGGCTTTATTAACTATTATGAGTCGCACTCCCACCGGGGCGAATATTAAAATATATTTACTATATTTGTGAGCCTTAAAGGATATTTATAGTTAACCGTTATGACGGGCAAAAACATTGGCACCCTTCATTCAGGCTGCATCATCCAGCAGGGATAACGGATATTTGAGATTCAGAATTATTCATGATAAGAAACAGACAGTATGCCCCCTCCATCGATTAAAACAGTGCGTCAGATTATTTTTTACCAGTATGCCAAGATCATATCCGAAGCATCGGGATTTGGCAAGACAAATTACCCGATGATCATGACGCGTTGCAAGCAATTGGAAGCGGGACAGATCCACTGGTCGAGCTCGGTGCGGGAATGGCTCAAGGAGAAGGAAGTGGCGGATACCTGCATTTATTGCGGTGAGAAAAAGGACCTGACCATCGAACATATCCTGCCCCGATCGTGTGGTGGAGAAGATGTGACTGACAATGTGGTGATGGTGTGCAAGAGCTGCAATTCCTCGAAAGGGGGCAAAAGGCTGTACGAATGGCTGGGACTGAAATCAAAAGACACACACCACCGCATAGCCGAAGGCAAATACCTGAAATACCTGCATAGCCTGCACGAAAAGCGTGGTACCCTGGAAGTGAGTGACATAAAATTGCTTTGCGAAGCATGCAACATGCAACGGCACTGCGAAGCGGAGAATTCGGTGGAAAAGTTATCGGTGTATTGCGTGGAGGGGTGTTTTTATAAGAAATAAGATAAGTAATGTCTGTTACTGAATTATGTTTGTCATAATGCATTTTCTATAGCAGAACCGTCAAACTATGTTCTATAGTATGAATATAACATAATAAATACAACATTTTATAAAATTAAAACAATTATCTTTGCTGATTATTAATATGTTGGATTGATAATAGAGTTAAGAAACAAATAAAATTTAAATTATGGCATCAAAAGTATTTATTAGTTGGAGTGGTGACTTAAGTAAAAAACTTGCTGAAGAAGTGAGACTTTGGCTACCTGGAGTTTTGCAATTCGTAAAACCATATTTTACTCCAAATGACATTGAAAAAGGAACGAGATGGTCAACTGACATTGCTTCTGAATTAGCAAGTTCAAACGCAGGTATAATTTGTTTGACAAAGGACAATATTAATAAGCCTTGGATTTTATTTGAAGCTGGTGCTTTATCTAAAAACTTCGGTAAAGCTAATGTTTGCACAATTCTTTTCAATTTGGACAATGCAGACTTGACAGGTCCGCTAACAAGTTTTCAAGCAACTAGATTTGACAAAACAGATTTTAAAAAATTACTTACTACAATCAACAATACAGGTTCAGATTCGAAGTTAGAATCTGCAGTATTAAATGACGTATTTGAAATGTGGTGGCCAAAATTAGAGCTTAAAATTAATGAGATATTGAAAACCCATGTTGTAGAAAATGAAAGCAATTTGAGATCAGAGAGAGAAATCTTAGAAGAAGTATTAGAATTAACTCGAATTAATTCGAAAAGATCTTCTAGACGAGGTGAAGTTTCAAGAGGTACAATACATAGACTCCTCGATACAATTCAAGAAATGCAATTTAGAATGATGAAATATGGTGGAAAAGATAGCATGATTTTTATGGAAGAATTAAGTCGACCAATTAAGGATTTATGTATTGAACTAGACTCACCTGAATTGTACGATCAATTTATGAATTCAGATCATAAATATATGATTGAAAGAGAAATGTTGATAGATAGAGATATGATGAGGAAAAAAGAAATGATAATGAACGAAAACCAACTTCGAAAAATAGAAAACTTAAAAAAGTAAAAGAACGAACAGTTAATGCACGTATCATATGGCTAATGAATATTTTGTAACTGTTGCTTAAACATTCACTTTGTCATAGACTACATTGAACATTTCTATAAATCAGCAACCAAAGATTACTGGCAATAGCAGAAATAATAAAATAATGAAATACCGCCTTTATATTGACGAAGTTGGAAACAATGATATGGGTAGTTCTGCAAATCCAAATCATCGTTTTTTATGCTTGACAGGCGTTGTATTTGAATTAGATTATGTGAAGACAGTTATCACTCCGGATGTGGAAGCATTGAAAAACAAATATTTCGATAGTCATCCCGACGATCCTATCATCCTTCACAGAAAAGAGATGATTAATAAAAAACATCCCTTCAAAGCACTTATTGACCCATCGGTGGAAAGTGAATTTAATACAGAGTTTCTTTACTTACTCGGAAAATGGACATTTAAGACAATTACCGTGCTTATAGATAAATTGGAGCATCAAAGCAAGTATACTACTTGGCGATACGACCCTTATCACTATTGCATGGCCATTATGCTTGAAAGATTTCATCTCCGACTGAAAGAAGTGGGCGTCATGGGCGATATGATGTTCGAATCACGTGGTGGAAAGGAAGATATGCGGTTAAAGGAATCGTACCATAATATAATTATGAATGGTACTGATTGGATTAAGGCAGAAGATCTTAAAGAAACAATAACAAGTAATGAATTGAAAATTAAGCCTAAATCGGCAAATATAGCAGGCTTACAAATTGCAGATTTGCTTGCATATCCTCTTTACCGATATGCATTAAAGTTTTACGCGTTAAAGGATGATGGCAGGGATACTTTTAACGAACAAATACTGGAGGTAATTAAACCCAAGATATTTAAGAATGGACACAGAATCGATGGATACGGATTGAAGAAGTTACCTTAGTTATGGGGCAAAAAAAACCCCGCGAACGGGGCAAAGGCTCTTACGTCCTTCCACCTTCGGAACTCCGAATTGATACAAAGATACAACACAATTATACAAAATCAAAGTTTTATGTCAGAAAAAGATGAAAAAAGTTTTAATACAAGGAAAAAAGTAATGCACGATTGATCTATTTTGTAATGTTCTGGAGACCAATTATATGTTCCAAGGTATTGCAAAATGTGATACCATTGAGAAAATATCCAAGGCGGTTCACTGCTTTGGGCTTAAGATACCGATAATCTTTAAGATAATTATTATTTACGTATGAAACGAGTTCTGATTTTAAGTATGGTCCTTTTGATGACGGGAGGACTATGGGCCATTATTACACCAAAAAAAATAAAGTGTAAAACCGATTACGTTCAACCGGAGACATTCATGAGCTTTCCATTGAAATTCAAACAATATGACAGAGTCAGCATATACAGCTTTGATAATTATCAAACCAATGTCGGAATAACGTACCAGAGCAGAGACGGTTTGACAATAACGATATATATTTACCCGGCCTATGAGGGGATGGAAGACCGTCTGCGTAATCAATTTCTAATGTGCCTACAGCAAATGACTGAAACGTCAATATTCAAGAAACGCTCTAATCAGGAACTGGTGTCGTACTCAAAAAATGGTTATAAAGTAAATGGGTTGAGTGCCAGAGTGATTCTAAGCGGTGTTAATAGTTTTCTGTCAGTATACGAATGTGGCGAATGGTTTTTCAAAATTCGAATCTCCGGGGTTGCCTACGGAAGCCAGGTACTTGTAAAAAATGCCGAACAGGATATGCTTAAACAATTTGATCCAACGAAACTGGTCAAAGAAGCCCCCTTACATCCATATGCCTCCATCACGATGATGCATGCTGCCTTAAAAGATTCGTTGATGCTGGGATGTCAGTTGGAAAGTGCTTTTAGCAAATCGAAATGGGCTAAGGAACATGTGGATTCATTGGAAAGGGTATCAGGTTTCCCAGGTTTGTACATTGACTTGCAGGTAGAAGGACTGAAAAAAACACTTGAATTCGCACGTGAACACCCTGCTATGTCCCGAAGTGCATCAACCGAAGAATACCTGGCTGAATTAAACATGATTGACAACAGTGGTTTTATGAAAGAATTTATTCGTGATCAGTTTATCGTCAACATGATTGGTGACTCAGGAACTGTGGCAAATGTAGAAGGTTATGCAAAATGGAAAAAACGACACCCGTTGAAAATAAACCTGGATGATCAGTATTATCGGATGTACTATAAGACACAAACTAAACAGAAAAGCCTGGAGGATACAGTCGATGTATTGTATACCAACAAGTTGGATTCATGCGTCAATACAGGATTTGACAGCCTGCAAAGCAATAATTACCTGATCGTTACAAAGATAGACGAGGCTAATGAGGATTATATTGAGATTTTGTGCAACCGATTGAAAGAAAATCTGACCCGAAGTGGTTGTCATGTACGGATTCTATATTCTACGAGTTCTAATGAAGCTATCTGGGCGGATATAGCCCTAAAATCGAAGGTAGCGAATATGCTGATGTTGATTCCCGATGATAAGTATTCCAGGCAATCATTTAGCAGTTTCGGGGATCCGATCGTATCGTTGAAACGCGAATATACTGTAAAGAAGATCAACCGGAAAACGAATTATTCAGTCAGCAAAAAAATATCAATAAGCTATCGGGATGACCATCTGGAGCAGGCTGTTGAAAAAGCGTATGACAACATACAAAAAATATAAGACCTTTATTAAGATTATCTGGATTAAAGAATATTCGTAAACGTAAAAGGCAATAAAATCTCCGGGAATAAACTGCATTCGCATCAAAATTTGCGTCAAATTAAGAGACTATATTATAAATTAAATATTCTGTAGAAAAAAGTTGTGATTACTAAAAATAATATTACCTTTGAGGCTAATTTTAATTAAATAATACATTATTACGAAACATGAAATTCCTATTTTTCATAATTTCCGAATGGAATGACATACTGTAACGCAATAATTAAGTAGTGAAGCTAAAACAGCCATCAGACAAATACAACCTAAAATACACATTTTAAATCCTTTAATTATGTCATTTAAATTGAAAAATTTTCAACTATTCTCATTAGCTCTCATTCTTTTGTTTATTTATTCGTGTGAAGTAAATACAGTAACTGTAAAAAGTGCAGGTTTCACGCCACTTTCATCAAGTACCTATTTACATGGAAGCATAACGTTTGAAGCGGCTGATACTATTGGGGGCACAAATTATCATTGGAATTTTGGAGATGGAACAACGGTAACTTCGGGGCATAAAATCAGCCATACCTTTGAAAATTCAGGATTGCATACTGTGACACTTGAAATAGATGGCTTCACCAGTTCTCAGATAATAAAAGTTCATCCCGGGAATCTCAGTTTCCAGATTAAAAACGCAAGTACGAAAGAACTGAATATACTTACCAATATAAATTTAGCAGGAAATGGAGGTCTTAATCGCATTGATTTATCCCGTGGAACGATTTCGGATACTTTATATGCATCTACTCAACTGTGGGGGAATTTCCCACTTGGTTTTGACATATCTGTTTTTGTCAATAATGTGGAATACTCTTTAAATGGATTTGACAATAAATTTGACTGGATTCCTGATTCTCAACACTCCATCAGAATAATTACAGATTCTACAAAATGTAATTACAGAATACAAAATGGTTCACAAGTGGGGAAATTCTTTTATTTGAAAGATCTCTAGAAAAAATCATTTCGCCATCAGCCTTAGCATTTAACTCTACATTCGTAATCGGTTATCCAAGGCATATCCAGTCAAAAAAAACCTTTTATTTAATTACAAATCACATCTTTATGAAACAACGAATATCAAACTATTGCATGGTTATATTAACGATCACCATCTGTTTTGGTTTATTCCAGGCAAAGAAAGAAAATAGAAATCCATTTAAAACTTCTCCATCTTCAAGGAGTACTATGAATGAGTATAATACTTCAACAACACCTTCTCATTTAAAAAACAGGAATGCGTTAACGACTGATCATCTGACAAATAACATAAAGTCGCCGGTATAAAAATCAAAAAAACAATAACAGCGAAAAGGTAACAAAAAAACAAAGCCGTCAATCAGTGAACTGATTGACGGCTTTTGTTATTCTAGTTATGAACGCTCAGTATTTATTTCCAACGTATCTTTTTACCTTTAGATCCAATTCTACCGAATGTAAAGATATAGAGGCTAACCAACGGCAGGAAAATGTCCAGGACAGGTACGCTCAGGATATAGTTACGATCACCGAAATGCCTGGCAGAGCGGTTTATGATGACCAGTTGAAAGATCAGGCGAATCAGGAACAGGGCTCCACTTGCCATGATTGTCAGCGGATTACCAACAACCAGTGAGAATATAAACGCCAGGTAAAAGAGGCCACGGGATAAAGGTTCAAGTATTAATCGGAATTTACTGCCGGCGGTGTAATAGGATGAAACCGACAAATGCCTCTCTTTCTGGTAAAACCAATCTTTAAAAGTATTGTTAGGTTCCGACCAGGTAATACTGTCAGGGGCTATTTCTACGCTTGTGTTCCAGGCATTGGTCGACTTATTGACGAGTAAATCATCATCCCCTGAACTGAGATGCAGGGTGGAAGCAAAACCTTTATGAGCAAAAAAAGTTTCTTTCCGGTAAGCCAGGTTGCGTCCAACACCCATATAAGGCTTATGGGCAATGGCCATGCCCATATATTGGAGTCCAATGAATAAGGTATCGAAGGTGATCAGCCGGTTGAGGAAACCTTTCCGTTGAAGATAGGCACCGTAGCCCAACACAAACTCCGTTTCACGGGTAAAGTTGCGGGCCATGCGGGCTATCCACATTTTATCCTCAGGCATGCAATCAGCGTCGGTAAAAAGCAGCAATTCATTTTTGGCGGCTTTAATACCCAGGGTTAATCCAAGCTTCTTGGTACTGAGGTTATTGGCACCCACGGGTACAAAGGTGGTACGAAGATTCGGATATTCCTTGCTTAAATCTTCCAGCAATATCCTGGTTTCATCGGTAGAACCATCATTAATGACAATGACTTCAAAATCAGGATATTCCTGTTTCAGTATAAAAGGAAGAAACTGCTTTAAATTGACAGCTTCATCTTTGGAACAAATAATGACCGATACCGGCGGTTGTTCTGTTGAAAAAGATATTTTGTTCTTTTTGATATTCGAACGGAGTCTCAGAACCCCGTTTATATATCGAAAATAAAAATACACCTGATATATAAATGCCAGGGACAACAGGCCAAAAGCAATTAATTCCATCAAAGAAAAAGAAAAACCGTAGAGTTCTATCATATCAGTTATCAGTTAACAGTTATCAGTTATCAGTCAATTCAACGATTCTGCAATTCGTCGGAGGTATAGGCTTTTGGCAGCTTACGCAGGTTGTATTGGGAGGCCATGATTTCGCCATATGCACCGGCAGAGCGCAAAGCAATAATATCTCCGCGTTTGGTTTCGTTCATTTCATATTCCTTGATGAAGGTGTCGGACGACTCACAGATAGGACCCACCACGTCATATTCTACCAATGGCAGTTCGGAACTTAAGTTTTCGATGCGGTGGTATGCCTGATACAATGCCGGACGGATTAAATCGGTAAAGCCTGCATCCAGAATGGCGAACTTCTTAGACGTTCCTTGTTTTACATATAAGACACGGGATATCAAACTTCCGCATTGAGCTACCACGGCACGACCTAGTTCAAAATGAAGCGTTTGGTTTGGTTGCAGGACCAGATGATCGCGAAATATCTTGAAGTAAGCTTCAAAGTCAGGAATCGGGAAATGGTTGGGGTGTTCGTAATTAATACCAAGTCCGCCGCCCACATTGATATGGTCGAGAATGATATTCCTGCTCACAAAGAGTTCCTGAAGTTCATTGGCTTTGACACATAAATCCTGGAAGGAGGTCATGTCGGTAATCTGTGAACCGATATGAAAATGTATTCCGATCAGTTTGACGTTTGGCATGGAAGGGAATAAATCAATAACCTGATTCAGGTCGGACATATTAATACCAAACTTATTTTCATTGAGTCCGGTTGTAATGTAATGATGGGTATGGGCACTTACATTTGGATTGATCCGAAGTGCCACTTTGGCTACTTTCCCTTTCGCAGCGGCAAGTTCGTTGATAACTTCCAGTTCGGGAATTGACTCGACGTTAAAGCAGAAGATGTCATGATCAAGCCCCAGGTTAATCTCCCAGTCAGCTTTCCCTACTCCGGCAAATACCACTTTCGATGGTAATATGCCAGCAGTAATAGCGGCCTCTACTTCTCCTCCACTGACACAGTCGGCACCGAGGCCGGCATCTTTAATAACATTCAGTACACTTGGGTTGACATTGGCTTTCATGGCGTAATGCACATGAAAATCGGATTTATTGGCTTGAAGGTTAATTTCTTTCAGTGTGGAACGAAGGACTTGCAGGTCGTAATAATAAAACGGAGTCTGAATCTCGCTAAATTTCTGAACAGGGTAGTTTGCTTTTATCATAATTATGTGATCAGTGAACCGTCAACAGCAACCGGTTATCAGTGAATGGTGATAAGTGATTGCCGGTTGATGTTTTAAGCTGACTTATATTTATTATTAATTCTAATTTCTTAATTGAAAAGGGCGGCACTTAGCGCGTTTAATGCCCTTTTTTTATCTTCGGATTTGATCAGGAAAGAAATGTTGTAGTTGCTGCCACCGTAGGAAATCATACGCACGGGTATTTCACTCAATGCGCTGACTACTTTGGCCTGGAAACCTACATTTTCGAAAGGCATATCACCCACCACACAAATGATAACCATTTCTTTGTCCACGGTTACCGTTCCGAACTTCTTCAGGTCATTGACTATTTCCTCTAAACGTTTTGAGTTGTCGATAGATACTGAGACACCGACTTCGGAAGTGGTGACCATATCAATGGGGGTCTGATACGATTCAAATATTTCGAATACTTTGCGTAAGAATCCATGAGCCAGCAACATACGGCCCGATTTTATCTTAATGGCAGTGATGCCATCTTTAGCAGCTACCGCTTCTATTTTGCCTTTCTTACTTTGGGTAGAGATCAGGGTACCATGAGCAGTAGGGTCCATGGTGTTGAGCAGGCGCACCGGGATATTATTGAGTTTTGCCGGAAGAATACAAGTTGGGTGAAGAATTTTAGCGCCGAAATAAGCAAGTTCGGCAGCTTCCTCGAAATGCAATACAGGGACCGGTTGGGTGCCTTCCACAAAACGAGGGTCATTATTATGCATGCCATCGATATCAGTCCAGATTTGTATCTCCTGTGCTTTTACGGCTGCCCCGATTAAAGAAGCAGAGTAGTCGCTACCGCCACGTTGAAGGTTATCGATTTCACCGTAAATATTCCTGCAGATAAATCCCTGGGTAATATAAATGGTATTGCCTTGTTGTTCCGATAGCTGTTTAGCCAGGTTCTCGGCAATGAAATTTGTATCCGGTTCGGCATTTTTATCAATCCGCATAAATTCCAATGCGGGAAGCAAGGCACTCTTTTCACCCAATTCATTCAAATAAAGTTGGAAGATCGTGGTGGACAGCAATTCACCTTGTGCTAATATGGCTTTTTCTTCGAATAAGGTAAATACCGATTTGGAGAAAGAACGAAGGTATTCAAAAAGGGTTTTAATCAGGAAATGAGCTTCCGATTTAAATTCAGGGGTAGTAAACAGCTCATCAATGACATCTACATATTTTTCTTCCAAGGCATTGATTTTTTCCAACCCTCCGGAGATATTGCTTTTATACAGGTAATCGGAAATTTCAATCAAACTGTTCGTTGTTCCCGACATGGCGGATAAAACCACTATTTTTTGTTCTCCGTCACAAATGAGCTTAGCCACATCTTTCATACGGGCGGCTGAACCTACGGACGTCCCACCGAATTTTAATACTTTCATTTCTTTCGTGTTAATTGTAATTGGACAAAATAAGACAAGGGACAAAAGTAATATTTTTTTCTCAATAATTTTCCATTTGATAATTCGATTATTTCCGTTACATTTGCATAAAAAAGCATTCATTTCATGGGTAAAAGGATTGTTTTGATATTCCTGTCTGTTTTTTGCATAAGTATGTATACCTATGGCATTGACGCCTGGATTCGAATCAATCAGCTGGGCTACTTACCCAATGCTCATAAGAATGCAATACTCCTCAGTGAAGCCCCCCAGTCGATTAAACAATTCAGTATTCATGATGCCCTGACCAATGAGGAGCTGGGAACCTTCACGACTGTCACATCTTTTGGGGAATATCAATCGTATAAAAGTACCTACATTCTTGATTTTTCCTCCTTCAAACTTCAGGGGGCTTTTTATATCAAGGCCGGATTAATTTATTCGCCCACTATTTACATCAATAAAAACGTTTACCTGGGAACAGCAGATTTCTTATTGAATTACCTTCGCCAGCAACGCTGCGGATATAATCCCTCGCTAAAAGCAGCCTGCCATGAGTTTGATGGATTTGAAGTAACCGGAGAAGAGATTCAAAAACCTGTAGTAACCGAAATAACTCCTGACAATTCAGGCACTGTCAGGTCAAAAACTGCCCTTAGAAAGTCTACACGAAAAAATGAGAGTCCGGTGTCAATGCTGCCGAAACTCGTGAATGTAAGAGGTGGATGGCATGATGCTTCCGATTATATTCAATACGGTTCAACCACTGCCAATGCCATTTATCAGATGTTATTTGCCTACCAAATGAATCCTGTCTCCTTTTCCGACAAACATGATGCAGCCGGCAAGGAGGTTCCAAACGGCATTCCGGATATATTGGACGAGGCCAAGTGGGGATTGGACTGGTTGATGAAAATGTATCCATCGAAGGAAATACTCTACCATCAGATTGCCGACGACAGGGACCATGGTTCCTTCCGTTTGCCGACAGATGACAAGGTTGATTATGGATGGGGATCAGGTACTGAACGTCCTGTTTACCTGGCAACCGGCAAAGCGCAGGGATTATTCAACTATAAGAATCAATCTACGGGGCTTGCTTCCATAGCAGGGAAATACTCTTCAGCTTTTGGCCTTGGCTCTGAAATTCTAAAAAAGTATTATCCTTTATTTGCGGATAGTCTAAATAAAAAGGCATTAGAAGCATACCAGTATGGCCAGAAATATCCGGGTGTCTGCCAGTCAGTACCTGCAAAATCACCTACCTTCTATCAGGAAGATAACTGGACTGACGATATGGAACTGGCGGCGGCACAGCTATACCGGTTGAGTTATGATGGTCGTTACCTGAAAGAGGCGGCCGATTATGGACGGATGGAACCGGTAACACCCTGGATGTGCTCGGACACAGCCCGCAATTACCAGTGGTATCCCTTCATCAGTTTAGGCCATTCCATGCTGGCGAATGTAGAGAATCCACGATACAGGAAGGAATTTCTGGAGAATATGCTGAACGGCATTCAACGTATGAACCTCCGTACTCACGAGACGCCCTTCAAGGTAGGAGTTCCGTTTATCAAATGTTCGAATAACCTGATTGCAGGCCTGGCTACCCAATGCCGGCTATATCGTACCATGACCGGTGATTCAACGTACCAGGGCATGGAAAATGCACTTGTCGACTGGCTTTTCGGTTGCAATCCATGGGGGGCCGGCATGATCACCGGATTGCCTAAAATTGGGAATTCACCCCAGGATCCTTATGCCGCATTGTGGCATACAAAACACATCCCTGTACTTGGGGGGCTGGTGAATGGGCCGGTGAGTGAAAGTATATTCAAGGTTTTACCGGGTGTTCATTTGTCAAAAAGTGATTTGTACGAACGTTTTCAATCGGGTGAGGCTGTTTATCATGATGATGCTACCGATTCCCTCACCAATGAGCCAACCATGGATGGAACGGCTTCGTTAACTTATTTGCTCTCGGGGAAACAACTCGAAGGCGTACCGGAAAAAACATCGGATAATAACCAATATACATGCGGGGGTATTACCCGTACCGACAGTACGAAGAAACAAATATGCCTGGTATTTACCGGGACTGAGTTTGCCGATGGATATAAGATTATTCGCAAGACACTTAGAAAGCTAAATATAAAAGCTTCGTTCTTTTTTACCGGTGATTTTTACCGAAAAGGAAAGAATAAGGGAATCATTAAGGGGTTACTAGAAGATAAGCATTACCTGGGAGGTCATTCCGATAAAGATTTACTCTATTGCTCGTGGCAGAAAAGGGATTCATTGTTGGTAAACAAAACTCAGTTTCTGAAAGACATAAAGGTCAATTATGATGAGATGGAAAAACTCGGCATCCATAAAAGCCAGACCCCTTTCTTCCTGCCACCGTTCGAATGGTACAACGACAGCATCAGCCAATGGTGTAAAGAAATAGGAATACATCTGGTGAACTATACCGCCGGAACACTTTCATTTGCTGACAATTCGATTCCTGAAATGCGTGAAAAATACTTTTCGAGTAATGAAATTCAAAATAAAATCATGCAGGTAGAGTCAAAGCATGGACTAAATGGAGAGATTCTGCTCTTCCACATTGGTTCGGATGCCAAGCGTCAGGATAAGTTTTATCCGCGTTTATATTCCCTGTTGTTAGGGTTATCAAAAGTAGGATATGATTTTGTGGACTTGTACCAGGCAACCGATGTGGTGGATAAAAACCTGATAGTGACGGGCAAAAAACAAAAAAGGAAGAACTAAGTTGTTCTTCCTTTTTAATGCAAATGAATGATGGGTGGGAGACGGGGCTCGAACCCGCGACTTTCGGTACCACAAACCGACGCTCTAACCAACTGAGCTACAACCACCATGTTTATTGAGTACAAAGATAATACAGCAAATGATTATGTGCAACTATTTTCGAATAAAAAACATACATTTTTTTGCAATAGGTTAACTCCCAACGAATAAAAATTAAAAGAAAATGAAGTACAGGCTCGCCTCACCGGTAATAGATGCTCAGATTGCCGAAATTCTACGTAAATTAAGACTCTCGATGAACGGAATTGTGTCAGATCACATGACTCAAAACGGAATTATCTATAAGAAAAATTACGGCGTTTCCATTCCCAGGATCAAGGAAATTGCCACCCAATACACTCCGAATGATGATTTGGCACTCCAACTATGGAATCTTCAGATCAGGGAAACCATGATTCTGGCAACCCTGTTGGTACCTGTCGATTCACTCACTCCTGAATTAGCAGATGAATGGGTGGATCGTTGCAATCAGATAGAAATTGTGGAACAAGCCTGTATGAACCTTTTCAGCAAACTTCCATTTGCTGATTCACTTTGCCTGGAGTGGGTATCATCCGGGAAGGACTGGAAACAAATCACTGGTTTCACCTTAGGAGCCCGGATATTTAAGTTGCTGAATGCTTCCGAGGTAAAGAAAGTGATCGAAATTGCCGTGAAAAATTCGGATACAAATAATTTTTTTCTATATAAAGCCGTTGCCTTGTGTCTAAGCCGGTTTTGCCGTATAAATAAGGAAACCACCGGTTATATCCAAAAAGAAATCGATGTCCTATCAGGTACAACATCTGTTTCACAACACTATATTTGGAATGAAGTACATCAAGAAATATTATTTTTGAGTAATTTATAGCAAAAAACAGCGTAAAAGTTGTACTTTTGTTCGTCACATGATTAATGGATGAAAGAAGAAAATTCATACGAAGTAATTAAAGAGGTTTTCACCGATTATCTCAAAAAGCATCATCATCGTAAAACTCCTGAACGATATGCTATTTTGGAACATATTCATTCCTATGACGGGCATTTCAATGCAGACATCCTATTCAATATCATGCAGAATGATTACCGGGTCAGCCTGGCGACTGTATACAATACCCTGGAGCTTTTACTGGAATGTAAATTGATTATCAAGCATCAGCTTGGAGGTCAGTTTGCCCAATACGAAAAGACGTTCGGGAATAATACCCATCATCATCTGATTTGCACCAACTGTGGAAAAATAAAGGAGTTCTCGGACAAACAACTCCGTATATCCATTCAATCCCGCAAATTTGCCCATTTTTATCCATCTCATTATTCATTGTATATGTATGGATTGTGTGGCAAATGCAAAATTGAGCTTAAAAGCCTGTTGTGATAAATTGATTCCAGATTAAAAAGAAACTCATTAATATATTATTTTGAACGAAATGAAAGTAGATGTTTTATTAGGTCTTCAATGGGGAGATGAAGGTAAAGGAAAAGTAGTTGACGTACTCACCCCAAATTACGATCTAATTACGCGTTTTCAGGGTGGACCCAATGCCGGTCATACGTTGGAATTTGAGGGTAAAAAGTTTGTACTTCGTTCTATCCCTTCCGGGATTTTTCAGGGAGATAAGATAAATGTAATCGGGAACGGGGTAGTACTCGACCCTGCTTTGTTTAAAGCGGAAGTTGATGCGCTTGAAGGATCGGGTCATCCATTGACTGACCGGTTGAAAATATCCAAGAAGACACATTTGATATTGCCTACCCATAGGTTGCTCGACGCAGCTTATGAATCTGCAAAAGGAAGTTCCAAAATTGGCACTACCGGCAAAGGTATCGGACCGGCATATACCGATAAAGTAAGCCGCAATGGAGTGCGTGTAGGTGATATCCTTCATAATTTCGAAGAAAAATATACAGTAGCCATTAACCGCCATAAAGAAATTCTTAAGCAGTATAATTTCGAATATGACTTGCCTGAGCTTGAAAAAGCCTGGTTCGAAGGAATCGAATGCATTAAACGTTTCGAGCTGATTGACAGCGAACATTATGTCAACAATGCCTTGAAATCAGGGAAAAAAGTATTGGCGGAAGGTGCTCAGGGCACCATGCTCGATATTGATTTTGGCTCCTACCCTTTTGTCACTTCCTCAAACACCGTTTGTGCCGGCGCCTGTACAGGGCTGGGTGTTGCTCCGGGTAATATCGGCAACGTATATGGTATCTTCAAAGCCTATTGTACCCGTGTGGGCAGTGGTCCTTTCCCAACAGAATTATTCTGTGAGGCAGGCGACCTGATGCGGAAGATCGGATTTGAATTCGGCTCGGTAACAGGGCGTCCACGCCGTTGTGGCTGGATTGACCTGGTAGCGTTGAAGTATGCCGTCATGATTAACGGTGTGACTGAACTGATCATGATGAAAAGTGATGTCATGGACACTTTCGAAACAATTAAAGCCTGTGTAGCTTATACCATCGATGGCAAAGAAGTCGAACAGTTCCCCTACGATCTGAATGATGGTGCCGAACCTGTGTACGTAGAACTGCCGGGATGGAAAACTGACATGACCAAGATGCAGAGTGAAGACGAATTCCCTGAAGAATTCAATGCTTACGTGAGCTTCCTGGAAGAAGAACTGGAAGTGCCGGTAAAAATTGTATCGGTAGGACCTGACCGCGATCAAACGATTATTCGGTATACTGAAGCATAATAAATACTATCTTATTTAGAAGAGGACAGCATTCGAATGAAGGCTGTCCTTTTTTAGTATACTCCAAGTATGAAAGATTGGATTATTCGTCTACACTCTCAAAAAATAAATGATTAGTTGTCTTGGATACTGAAAAATCCAATTAACTTTGTAGTGTAATTCCGGTTGAGATTCTAATCATGACAAATTGTCTTTTGGCAAGGAATTTGAAGGAACCTGTATAACTAACAATTTAATATATAAAACTATGTTTATCGGATATATTATTTTCGGAGTGGTAGCTTTGATTAGCTGGATGATCCAAAGCAGTTTAAAGTCTAAGTTCGAACGTTACTCTAAAATCCCTATTCCACGTGGAATGACCGGAAAGGATGTAGCCATGAAAATGCTGCGTGATAATGGTATTTATGATGTAGAGGTTATCTCAACCAATGGTCACCTCACCGACCATTACAATCCTGCCACCAAGACAGTGAACCTGAGCGAGAATGTATATGCTTCCAGCAGTGTGGCAGCAGCAGCTGTAGCAGCCCACGAATGCGGTCATGCCGTACAACACGCTACAGCATATGCCCCACTGGCTTTACGCTCTAAACTAGTTCCGGTGGTTAGTTTTGCTTCCACGTGGATGCAATGGCTGCTATTGGCGGGTATCATCTTTGTACGTTCATTCCCGCAACTATTATTGGCTGGCATTATATTGTTTGCCATGACTACCTTGTTCAGCTTTATCACCCTTCCAGTCGAAATAAATGCCAGTCAGCGTGCACTGGTATGGTTGAATACGGCTGGAATCACGAATTACGAAACTCATGATCAGGCTAAGGATGCATTGAAAACAGCCGCCTACTCGTATGTTGTGGCAGCACTCGGTTCATTGGCCGCCCTGGTATATTACATTATGATTTTTATGGGGGGAAGCCGGAGATAAGTTAGTAGTAGTAGTAGTAGTAGTAGTAGTAGTAGTAGTAGTAGTAGTAGTAGGAAGTCGGTAGTTGGCATTTGATTACTAGCCACAGAAAAAGTTTGCAGAATACGTAAATGTGGTTGTAATTGTCAAAACGACTAATTCTCATTTAAAATTAAGTAAACGCTTCAGATCAAATGACAATAAATCTTTACAATGAAGGTGTTTAATATGAATAACCCCCGGGTGGAGCTTGCGGAACCAGGGGAAATGAACACCACTCCAAAGGGGTTGAATAAGAATAGAAATACAATACTAGAATGAGGGAATAAGCAATTATTTTCTCATTCTTTCATCAAATACCTTACTTACCTTCATTCCTCTTTTCAGAATTGAAATAATTTGTTACCTTTGCAACTCTTAAAAAAGGCTCCGTAGTTCAGCTGTATAGAACGTCAGATTCCGGTTCTGGAGGTCATGGGTTAGAATCCCATCGGGGTCACTTAAAGTTAACGCAACAATCATTCAAGTGGTTGTTGCGTTTTTTTTATCCTTGATCTTCCTATTCAACCTCGGTATTCGTTATGATAATGCATTTAAATTAAAATAAGAAAAGAGCCACGAACAATCATTCGCGGCTCACTTTTCATTCCTCATTCCTCATTCCTCACTTCTCATTCCTGATTTCCACATAGGTCGATTCCGAAGCACTCCTGCCATCCCTGTTTATTACGAATAAGTAGCAACATTCCACTTCCTCAGAACTAATGCCTTGCAGTGGAATAAAAATAGCAGCCGACTCTTCATATCCACGAGCTTGCTTTGCCAGGATCAATTCACCGGTCTTTAATTTAACGAACGCAACTATTTGGTCACTTGCTGAAATAATCGGTAATGTTAGCAGCGATTTATACATTATTTTAATGCCTGAATCATCCAATTGTGCACTCTTTACTGTCACCTTCGGGAGTTTACCTTTTGAGACCATCAGCTTACTGTAATCAACGATGGGTGCATCACCGGAATTGTCAATGGCTGTCGGAAAATTTGTAGTCATAAATGCATTGTAGGATGACAAACCGATCCGACGATTCGGGAAAGCAAAGTCTACAATTTCCTTAATCGATTTATACGCGTTTACCATCAGTTTAAAGCCTTCTCTATGTGTTGATTGTGCAAATGATTTTGTATCCATGGGGTTTAATGGTCTGGGTTTGGTACGAATGACAGTTTCACCATGTTGAGTAATAAATACATAATCAGCCATTGATCCACGCAAGTTACCTAATAAGCCGGGTAATGAATCTTTAAATTTATCCTTCAATTCGTTTTTCATACTGTTTTTGATTTTAATGATTCCTAAGTTCGTTCAATTTTAAAAAAAACAGGAAGATAAACCATGAATAGTCTCTCTCAACTATTCATGGTTAATTCTGGAGTTAACCTGTTACAGTTAACTGATGATTCTTAAATGACTTCAACATAGGTCGATTTAGAAGCATTTAGTCCATCTGCACGCATAGCAAACAAGTAGCAACATTCCACCTCAGCGGCGGTAATACCCGGATATGGAATGAGGATATCAGTTAATGGTTGTTTTCCACGAACCTGCCGCTCCATAATTAATTCACCGGCTGTGGTCAGGGCAAACAAAATTACCTGGTCACTTTCGGAAACTTTCGCAAGCTTCGTGTTTGTTGCATAACTTACCGTAATACCAGTTGCACCTACGGCAGCACTTTTGGCAAGTACCTTTGGCAATGAGCCGGACGATACAATTACCTTACTGTAATCGATTACCGGAATGCCACCCGATTTATCGATAGCCGCCGGTAAATTGGCTTTCATAAATGCATTGAACGGTGAATAAATCGTCAATCGTTTCGGAAAACTCTCTTCAGTAACTCCACCGAAAGATTCATACATATCCACCATCAGTTTGAAACTTGCTCGTTGTAATTGTTGAGCGTTTGAATTCACATTGCGTGGCATAAAAACTTTAGCACGAATGACATTCCGACCACGATAAACGGTGGTTACAAAATTTGCCATTGATTTGTGCATCTGCCCCGTGAGGGGATTCTGGGATAAACTCATAATGATAATTTTTAAAAATTAAATAATTAGTAAATAATTTTGCCAAATTAGGATACGAGCTCTTATCTCAGTTTGACGATGCAAAACTAATGCACCCAAAAAAAAACGACGTACCACTTGTAGTACCACTTGTATAAGATAATTTTTACATCATTGATATTCAATCAAATACAAAGGCCTAAATTTACCCCTAAA
>CAIYOZ010000178.1 GCA_903927945.1 uncultured Bacteroidales bacterium
ATAATTAAAACAATTATCGTTAAGTACGCCTAATAACACTCAACACTAAAAGATGACACTTTTAATAACTATTATCGTACTGTGTTTGCTGTTCGATTTTATAAATGGTTTTCATGATGCTGCCAACTCAATTGCTACAATTGTTTCAACCAAAGTACTTTCACCCTTCCAGGCAGTAATATGGGCAGCTTTTTTCAACTTTTCGGCTTTCTTTATCGCAAAGTATATTATTAAAGATTTTGGGATTGCAAATACGGTTTCAAAAACCGTCATTGAACAATATATTACCCTTCCGGTGATTTTTGCAGGAATTGTTGCAGCTATTATATGGAATTTAGCCACCTGGTGGTCGGGAATTCCTTCATCTTCCTCTCATACATTGATTGGTGGATTTGCAGGTGCGGCTATTATGCATAGTGGATTTGCATCTATACGCAGTGCAGTTATTATCAAAATTGCTTCTTTTATTGTACTGGCACCATTAATTGGTATGGTAGTTTCTGCTTTATTAACCATGCTCATTTTCTACATTTGCAAAAAAGCAAACCCCCACAGGGCAAATCAATGGTTTAAAAAATTGCAATTAGTTTCTTCCGGACTATTCAGCATTGGTCATGGACTTAATGATTCGCAAAAAGTAATGGGAATAATTGGTGCAGCTATGATTGCAGCACATTTTCCGGGAGTTACGAGCATTAAAGGTTTACCTCTTTGGGTACCATTTTCGTGTTTTGGAGTTATATCCTTAGGAACAATGTCAGGTGGTTGGAAGATTGTCAAAACAATGGGGTCACGTATTACAAAGGTAACTCCACTGGAAGGAGTTGCCGCAGAAACTGCCGGAGCCTTTACGTTGTTTTTGACTGAGATTCTAAAAATACCTGTCAGTACAACCCATACAATTACGGGAGCCATCATAGGTGTAGGTGCCGTAAAGCGACTTTCAGCGGTAAGGTGGGGAGTTACAAAGAGTCTGCTTATTGCATGGCTTCTAACGATTCCGGTAAGTGCTGTTTTGGCTGCAATTATATTTTATCTGTTTGGGGCAATAGTTTAAAAGTAATAGTATTATATTCTAAGGTTGTTTCGTCAGGGAACAACCTTTTTTTATTTTAATAATCAGATTGAAAATTCATAATGCGCAATAATCAATATCAATCTACGTTTTGTATTTTACTAATCCATCAAAATAAATGAATATTCATAGATTTAGAAAAAGTGTTTTATTAGTTTTATTACTACTCGGATTAGTTGATAGAACCCGGGCGGAAGGGAATTTACCTTACGTGGATGAGAAGCTAATACATTTTGGTTTTTCACTGGGTATGAATGCCATGGACTTTAACGTAACCCCAAATGATGTGGCAAGAGTTTCAAGCTTAAGTCCCGGATTTTCTGTAGGTATTATCAGTGACCTAAGACTTAACCGATATATGAATCTACGTTTTACACCGACACTGCATTTCGGAGATCGTCAAATAAGTTATCAGGCCCCAGAATTGAAACCAATCACCATTTCGTCCATTCCAATTACATTGCCTGTTTATATAAAATACAGTGCTGAAAGAAAAGACAATTACAGACCCTATTTGATTGTTGGTGGAGGTGCTTCCTACGATTTAGGGACAAATAAAAGCCCGAGTTCGGATAATCCCGTAGTGTTAAATCCCTTGGATTTCTTCACTGAATTTGGAGTCGGTTGTGATATTTATTTTTCATTCTTTAAATTATCACCTGAATTAAAATATACTATAGGTTTTAACCCTATGTTAGTGCATGGTGATAATGCTGGTCTTAGCGCTAATGATCAAAAATACTCAAGTGTACTCACTAATCTTAAATCAAGAATGTTAACTCTGGTATTTAATTTTGAATGAAGAATTAAAAAAAAGAAACAACCGATATTCCGATTGTTTCTTTTTAGTTAGTTGATATTTTCAATTTCCTTAATTAATTTTTCCATGGCCAGTTGCCAATCGGCAAATAATTTGCGGAAATACACTTTTACAAGTGTTGGATTATCTTTACCATCAGGACGATTTACCCGCAGCACATACTCATGCTCAAGTGACATAATTTTTTCCACTAACTCATCAATTTTTTGATCATCAACACTTTTTGAGATTAAACACCGAAAATAAATGTCGGTAATTAATTCGGAAGAAACAAATTTAATGGTTTTTTTTAATTTTCTACGACTTGCCATAGCGACTTTTTTAATATTTATATCCACAAATATAAGCTAATATTATGATAATGTCATCTTTTACCGTAAATTTGTGTGCTAAAACAAATCAGAGATCTTGATTAATCTCTAAAAAATTATCCATTAAAGGTATGACTGCATTTCCACTTAAATCTTATTTTCCTTTTATACTGTTGATTTCGTTGTTTGTTTCTGCGGGATTCATGGGTTGCAATGATGAAATCTTATCCTCAAATCCGAAAGATAAACTTTCATTCTCCACAGATACACTCACCTTCGATACTGTATTTACCACACTGGGCAGTGCTACTAAAAAAGTAATGATTTATAACCGAAATAGTGTTGCGGTGAGAATCAGTCATTTGGGGATTGCCGGTGGGAAGGCATCTTCGTTTAAAATAAATGTGGACGGCAGTTTAAATGCAAACAATCAATTCGAGAACATTGATATCCGTGCACATGATAGTTTGTATGTATTTGTGGCTGTAACTGTTGATCCCACTAACTCAAACTCACCTGTTTTTATCAGTGATTCAATAGTCATGCAGACAAATGGGAACAATCAAAATGTAAAACTTCAGGCATTTGGTCAGGACATGAAAATTCTCAAGAACAAATTGATATTGAATGATACTACCTTGACTGCTGAAAAACCTTATCTGGTATATGGTTATGTAGCCATCGATACCGCTAAAACCCTTACCCTGAATCCGGGATGTAAATTCTATTTCCACAACAACGCGAACATGCTGATTTATGGGAATTTAAAAGCTAATGGGACGGCTGATAATCCTATCGTCATGAGAGGTGACCGGTTGGATAAGGTAAACTTTGCCACGCCTTTTCCATACAATAATGTCGCAGGGCAATGGGGAGGACTTTACTTGCTTTGGAAAGGGGGAAATCACGTCCTGCAGCATGTAAACATGAACAGTGGATATGTTGGCATTTATTTTTCCAATGATGACAGGAATATCATCCCAACGTTAGATATTTCAAATTGCAAAATTCAAAACTTCCTGTTGTATGGATTAGTAGTTCAAAACGGGAATGTTCAGGTCACAAATACCGAGATATCTAATACCAGCAGCTATACAGTCTATTTAAGTGGTGGTACTCATAGTTTTATTCAGAGTACTATTGCCAATTATTTCGACAACAGCAGCGTTCAACCGGTTTCGCGGGATAAAAAACCGGCAGTGATGATCATGAATCTGAATCGGGTTTCACCGATGGAAACAGTATTCAGGAATTGTATCATCAGCGGAAGTCAGGATAATGAATTCAGTCTGGCTACCCGTTCATTGGAATTATACAAAGGGATATTCGATCATTGCTATATAACGAAAACCGATTCATTAAAGCTACCTCAATTCACGAAAATACGCTGGTCAGCAAAGAATGATACGATCTTTAAAAGCATTCGATATGATTATGTGAAAAATACGTATTTCAATTTCACCCCCGATTCCGTATCATCGGTCCGTGGACTGGCTGACCCGACAATAGCTGCTCAGTATCCAATAGATTTGAACGGAAACAGCCGGTTAAGCGACGGCAAGCCTGATGCAGGAGCATACGAATGGTTGTCCTCAAAGAAATAGACCAATGAAGAAAGGGATTATCCTACAACTGATATTGGTATTGACCTTTCAGCTTTTTGCGCAGCAGCAGGAAAAGCGGAATTTCAAAATCATGTGTTATAATGTGGAAAATTTCTTTGATTGTATTCATGATTCTCTTTCGAATGACCGAGAGTTCCTGCCTACCGGTATACGTGGCTGGAATAATACGAAATATGAGAGGAAACAGGCACATATCGCTAAGGTCATTTCGGCTATTGGTGGTTGGGACGCCCCTGCATTAGTAGGCTTATGTGAAGTTGAAAACAATAAATGTTTGATAGACCTCACCCATTATTCGGGTTTAAAAAACCTCAAATATAAATTCTTACATCACGAATCACCCGACCCCAGGGGAATTGACGTAGCTCTATTGTACCAGTCAGATCAATTCAAGCCCATTCATGATGAGGCAATTAGAATCCGATATCCAAAATCTCCTGAAAGCAAAACCAGGGATATCCTGTTTGTGACGGGAATAATCCCTAATGGTGATACATTGCATATATTCGTTTGCCATTTACCTTCCAGGTTAGCAGGTGAAAATGAGTCGGAAGAAAACAGAATGTTTGTCGCTTCGGTAATTCGTGCAAAAGCGGATAGTCTTTTTAAAGTAACTCATCAGCCAAAAATCATCATCATGGGTGATTTTAATGATTCACCTATGAATTTAAGTTTGGTGGGTATACTAAAAGCTCAGCCCATTCAAGGAACAAGTTCACCTGCAAATCTATATAATTTGATGTACAACATGCAATTGGAGGGAAAAGGTACTAACAAATACAAGGGGGAATGGGTGGTTTTGGATCAGATAATTGTTTCAGGAGTGCTATTGAACTCCACAGGTTCGTTTTTTACCGGACAGAAAGACGCCCATATCTTCGAAGCAGATTTTTTACTTGAAAATGATGCAGCCTTTTTAGGAAAACAACCCTTCAGGACATACAATGGCATGAAATATCACGATGGTTATTCGGATCATCTACCTGTTTATGCTGATTTCTGGTACTAATTAATTAATATCATTTTAGAGAATATGGATATTCAACTTTTTATTCCTTGTTACATAGATCAACTTTATCCACAAACGGGGTTCAATACTATCAAAATACTTGAAAAAGCAGGTTGCAACGTGCATTACAACCCACAACAAACCTGCTGCGGACAGCCGGCATTCAATAGTGGTTATTGGAAAGAAACAGCTCAGCTGGCAGAGAAATTTCTTCAGGATTTTAATAGTGATATGCCCATACTATCTCCATCCGGTTCCTGCTCAAGTTTTATCATCCATCATTATCATAAAGTATTAGCCGATCGGCCTGATTTGCTTCAACGACATGCAAAGATGAAAGGACAAATCTACGAGTTATCTGATTTTCTTGTAAATGTATTAAAAGTAGTTGACTTAGGTGCTAAATTTCCACATAAGGTTACGTTTCATGATTCATGTTCTGCATTACGCGAATACGGTATCAAAGACGAACCCAGGTTACTCTTATCACATGTTGAGGGACTTGAACTGATTGAAATGGAGGAGAGTGAGACCTGTTGTGGCTTTGGAGGTACATTTGCTGTTAAAAACAATGCTATTTCTTCAGCCATGGCGGAAAAGAAAGTTCAAAATGCAATAGCAACGAATGCTGACTATGTCATCAGTACAGAAGCTTCGTGCCTGATGAATATAAATGGTTATTGTGTCAAAAACAAACTTTCTTTAAAAGGCATGCATTTAGCTGATATTCTGGCTAGTGGTTATTAATTTCGATTTCCGTCATTTTTTCAATACTTCAGTAACCGCGCTGCCGGCATATTCATTTTGTGGTAACGGTATTGTCACTTCAGTTTGATTTGTTGAACGGCTATAGTTTGAATGATTCGCTTTGTACTTTCCGCTGACAATCAATCTGAATTCTTTGAATGATTGTGTAGGATCAACCACAGTCAGCTTAATATCAGAAGAACCGATCCTTTCCATCATCACTAATCCGGGTGTTTTAACTTCTATGTAATCAGAAGTGGTAAAAGTAGTCATACGGGTTGCTTCGTGAAATACAAATTGAAACTCTGAATTATCGTTCAGTTTAACACCTTGAACTGTCTTATTATTTGTAAGAATCTCAATTTCCGGCTTCTGAGCATAATCGGCAAGTTGTTTTTGAGAAATAGCGGGTAAAACCAGGTATTCATAGGTTGATTTTTTGGCATTGACTCCCTGATCAACCCAAAGTTTAAAGACTTTACCTGTAACAATCTTGGTTGAATAGGGATCAGCGATCTCATGCCAACTGCCCTGTTGTTTTTTAACCGAAAGCGAAGTAGAGGATTGTTTGGGGAAATAATAACCAATGGAGTCATGCCAAATGGTTTTTACATTTTCTGAATTCAGGACAGTATCATTGATTGAAAACGTTTTCCCATCTTGCAGAGTCACAATGGGCTCACCTTTCTGATTACACTGATTGATAGAAGTAACAATGTCATTGCCTGTATTCGACTTAATATCTGCTCCAAGACATACTAATATCCCATTTAAATAAAACCACGATTTCTTAGCCTCTACCCCATTTCTCGCCAAATGGAATGTAGTTATTCCGTTATTGTTTTGAGTGAGCCCTCCCACGAATGAATTTGGATTAAGGTAATTATCTGTTTTTGTATTTGGTTTAATCGAATCAAGGATTGGAGCGGTTACCCCGGAAATCTTATTCCAATCCCAAATGGGGAAAATATCATTATACTCGTTTCCATTTATCATGAAAATAGTTGAACCATCCGATATGAAATGGCCTTTTTTATTTTCGTTATTGGTAAATTCGGTCCCTTTAACTCTGGGCGAACAGGCACGAACTGACACATAACTTCTTGTTCCCCGAAAGACCGTAAGATCAGATCGCCAAAAATGCTTTGAACCGGCTTTCTCAGGGACACTTCCCGGTTGTAAATTACGTAATATCAGATCATCATATTGATTTGAATAATTCGAATCTACCTGTTTTATTTGATTTACAGCCACACAAAGCGTGAATGCTTTCCCAACCTGGGCTTGTTTGAAAAGTTGACGGTTACAGGCACTTACATCCATGGATCCATGCCAAACCACCCAATTTTCACCTTCGAAGATATAATTGCGTAACACAGTCATTTGTGAAGGCGAAAATGCAATTGGAGAACCTCCAAAAATATTAGCAAAATAGGCCATACTTGAAATAAAAGCCAGCCCATAATTACCAAATTGCTGTTGTGGTCCGTGCTGTTGAAAGCTGTAATCGGCCTGAATGCCTTCCCGGGAAGTTATATATATTTCGGAAGCAATAGTATCCCTGGCAATCCGAACCAGATTCTCATCATCAATCAGAAGTGCCATCATCAGGACATTTCCTGCCAACCAAACTTTATTCTGACCGGTCATTCTGAAATCCGATTTATTCATTACCTCTATAGCATTAGATTTTTCGGTTGATGATAGTTCATCTTCGATAAACAAGAAAATCAATCCCATGAAACGAGGAATTCCAATCTGATTATACCACCAGTTTTTACAAACTGGTTTTATTTGAAACCAATAATTAATACCCTTGTGTAAAACCTCTGAAACTGATTTCTGATGGTAGAATTTTGTTTCCGGATTGATATAAGCCCGGCTTAGGTACAAAAGACGTGAAACATGATTGGTGGGATCCCAGTTACTTAATGCGGTATCATTATAATTTATGTCACTCCACGATCCGTTTGATTGTTGTGACTTGATGATATTTTCTAAATCAGAGTCTCGTTGGTAGGTATTCCAATATAATTCACGTAAACTTAAATCGGTATTATTTCCCTTATTAGAAATAATAGCTGCTATATCGTGCAATTCATTTGTCTGAAAAAAGGGGTGACAACTTAATTTAACAATATTAGCTTTCAATTGTGGAATTAACTGATTATCAGAAAATGAATTCAGACATATAAACACTAAAAGAACAATAAACAACAAGATTTTTTTCATATTCTAATTCTCAGGAATCGTACGATCAGATTTATTCAACAATTTTCCAATAAAAAATCATTTATCCACAAAAGTAATGATTTTACCTGATTTTAAATTTTATTGATATCATTAAACCATAAATTATTGAAGAATTGCCATATGTTATTATTAATGAGGTAATTAACGCAATTTACTGGCATTCTTTACTCCCTTTCTATATTTTTCAGTTCTGGTTAAGGTTAAAAAAAAGACCCGAATTTCGGGTCTTTAAAAGTTTAAACATGTGTGACAAATAAAGGTGTATCTGAATGAAGCACCATTTTGTAGGCCAGACCAGGATTAAAAAGACGGGCAAACAGATTCCTGCGTCGGGAGTTGAAAGCCAACACATTTATTTGATGATTCGCCATATAATTATTGAGGAATTCCGGTGTATCGGTGGTATCCAACAGATCATAGTTTGTGATAATTTGAGGATAGTGAGTTGAAAAATAAGATTTAATTCCCGAGAGAATCACTTCACTCCAAGCTACGTTTTTGTCAGAAGCATGAATAAAATACATTTCAACACTTTCATTTCCAAAGAGGGAAATGGCCCTATCAATGGCTATCAAATCTTTTTGATCGAAATTGGTAAGAAAGGCGACGCGTTTAATATCATCAGGTCTTTGCATGGTCATTAAAATTGGCACCGCAAACACAGGAGAGACACACGATTCCATTACTTCAGCAGTCACGCTACCGATCAGTTCATTGGTCAGTTTCCTGCCATGGGTACCCATCACCACTAAGGCAGGGTTATTCTTTTTGCAATAGTCCAGAATCTGATCTTCGGGTACTCCCTCTTTCATTTCGAAACTAAAAGGGATATTGGGAAGTTCTCCTTTGGTTATACGGGCATGAATCAGCTTAGTCATGTTTTCAATTTCAGTATTGGCCGTAGTTAATATATTTTTTAACAACTCGCTATCACTGATACTATACGTGCTCATATCATTGTTTGATGATATGGTGAACGCCGGACTAAAGTAGACATATAGAAATACAACTTCGGCTGCCAGATTGTCTGCAAAGTGGAAACCAAAATCGGTAGCCTTTGGAACCTGATCAGAGAAATCAATCGGAATCAATACCTGTTGGGTTGAAGTGCTTCCTGTCACGGGTTCATGTTCCCAGGCACTTTCCATTTCTTCCACAATTTTCAAAGCACGGGGTAAATCACTTTCTTTGATTCTGACACGAACACCGACCGCCAATTCAGGATGTTCCAGATTCAGATTATGAATCACAGTTTCAATCCCATTTTCTTCTAAAACCGTTTTAATCATTTGTGCCCTCTTGAAAGTGCGGATGGCAAGGGTAACTAATTTATCTTCCATAATAATTTATAATTTATTGATTTGCAAATCAATATTAATGATATCTGACAGGACTCTCACCGGGTCAGATTGCGAGGTAAAGATAGCGATTATTAACTAGCAGGCCGATATTTTTTAATTTATATTTTAAGGAAACGGAAAAAATGAGTTATATTTGTATCAATATTTAAATACAACTGAAAATATGAATCCGAAATTTAAAAAAGGCCTTACTATTGCAACACTTATTAGTGTAATAGTGTTCGTGATATTTATCTATTTCAAATTTTATTTTGTGTTTGGTGAAGGGGTTAAAACCGGCCAGTTGAATAATTTGGTTAGGAACGGATATCTCTTTAAAACCTATGAAGGGAAAATGATTCAAATCAACATTCATACCGTACCCTCTGACTCAGTGAAAACCATGGAGTTCCCTTTTTCTGTCGAAGACAAAGTAGTGGCCGATTCATTGATGCGTTGCAGTGGAAAAGAAGTTGAATTACATTATAAGGAGTACCTGGGAATACTCCCCTGGAGAGGAGTAAATAAAATCATCGTGGACAAGATTGTTTCTGTTAAATGACCATGGAGCGTAAATTGGAAAATCAAATCCACCATGGCTTCCATACAATTTATTTTCATATCAAATAAAATAACTACTTTTGCAGTTGCAAGTTAAGGTTGCTGCAAATATTCATTAATACGCATTTCATTGGAAACGGACAATTTATATTCTCTAATCGGAGGCATTACGGTTCACACACTAAGTACTCCGGATTTGATTTCTGCCGTCATTTCTTTGATTATAAGTGTATTATTGCTTACAATTACTTCTTTAATCTCGGCCTCTGAAGTCGCATTTTTTTCTCTTGATCCTCGGACATTGAATGAATTAGAAGAAAGTGAACGTAAAGGTGATCAAAAAATTCTTCGATTGCTTCAAACACCTCAACGCCTGTTAGCCACCATCCTGATTGGGAATAATTTCCTGAATGTGGCAGTTATCCTGTTGTTGACACATGTCACAACATCAGTCCTGAATTTCGAAAATGCACCTGCTCTTGGTTTTGTCTTTCAAGCTATCTTCATAACTTTTGTATTGTTGCTGTTTGGCGAAATAATGCCGAAGGTATATGCCACTCAATTTGCAAAAAAAACGGCTCTACGATCTGTCTCTATTATTACAACAATGGAGAAAATATTCAGTCCCTTCGTCAGCTTCCTGGTCAATTCCACTCAAATCGTCCACAATAAACTTGCAAAACATACCCGTTCCAATATCTCAATGGATGAATTGTCGCATGCTCTGGAACTTACCTCAAACAGCAAAGATGAGGACACTGAGATTCTGGAAGGCATTATTAAGTTCGGGAATATTCAGGTGGTGGACATTATGACTTCCCGGGTAGATATGATTGTGGCGGATATCAAGTCAAACTATAAACAGTTAATGGACATCATCATCAAATCGGGTTATTCCCGTATTCCGGTTTATTCCGGAACGAGGGATAATATCAAGGGATTACTTTATAGCAAGGATCTGTTACCTCACTTGGATAAGCCTGTAAATTTCCGTTGGCAAACATTGGTACGTCCTGCCTATTTTGTACCCGAGACCAAGAAAATAGATGACCTTTTAAGCGAATTCCAGGAGAATAAAATACACTTGGCATTGGTAGTGGATGAGTACGGTGGAACATCAGGATTGGTTTCCCTGGAAGATATCCTGGAAGAAATTGTGGGGGATATCAGTGATGAATATGATAATGAAGAAGAATTATTTACTAAAATAGACAACCATACGTTTATATTTGAAGCAAAGATACTCCTGAATGATTTTTTCAAGATTGCCGAAATAGAGGAAGATGATTTTCTAAAGGTAACTGAAGAAGTGGAAACGCTGGCAGGATTAATACTCGAACTGAAAGGTGACTTTCCGGCTAAGAATGAACAGATCGAATATGGCCGGTATGTATTTGAAATTGTCGCCACTGATAATCGTAGAATAAAAAAAGTAAAACTGTTTATCAAAGATGAATATGATGAACAAGCCACAAATTAAAAAGGTTATTCAAGAATGTGTTAAGCTGTTTTTATATTCAATTTGTATTGGGAAAAAATCGTTCATGAAAATCATACGTTTTAATTACATACTATCATTCCTCTGCCTGACCTTTTTGTTAAGTTCATGCCATAAGACGGCCATACCAAAGCCATATGGCTATTTCAGGGTAGACTTACCTCCACACGCTTACCGGACTATCGATACATTAAACCTACCCTACCGGTTCGATTTACCTAAAAATGCCCGGTTGATTTCCCTGAAAGAAGCAGGTGAAATATACTGGATCGATTTATATTACCCCACTTTGAATGCCAGCATTTACTGCAGTTACAAGCCTGTAAAGAGGAACCTGATAAATTTACTGGAGGACACGCGCAAAATAGTCTATAAACATAGCGTTCGAGCAGACGGTATAGGAGAAACGGTGTATGATCATCCCGATAAAAACGTCCATGGCATTCTATACGATTTAAAAGGGAATACTGCATCCTCTGTCCAATTCGTATTAACCGACAGCACCCACAATTTTTTCCGTGGAGCATTGTATTTCAACAATGTCCCTAATAAAGATTCTATTGCTCCAATGTCAAATTATATCCGTGAAGATGTGGTCAGGATTATGGAAAGCTTTGAATGGAAACGATGAAAAGAGAGTTGATAAACGTCAATGATGCAAGACTTCTGGTATGGGAACTTACCGAAAGTATTGAAATTCTGAACGAGCAACTAAATCTGATTGAATCGGACATTGTTGAATTCAATAAAATTGTCTCTGAAAAAAGAAAGCTTGAGTTTCTTGGAATCAGGGTTGCCTTAAAAACATTGTTGGGTAAGGAAATTCAAATTGAATATGATGGTGAAGGGAAACCGCATCTTGCTGATAAAAGTTATCATATCAGTGTTTCCCACAGCAACCGTTGGATAAGTGTCATGGCTCATCCTTCCCGAAAGGTAGGAGTCGATATAGAATGTCCAACAGATAAGGTTCAAAAGCTGTATAAAAGGTTCCTGTGTGAAACGGAACAAAAAGAGCTTTCTGATGGCAAGGATATCCGGCAATTGTTGTTAGCATGGTCAGCAAAAGAAGCGCTGTATAAGATTATCGGAAAGGAAGCGATCGATTTTGCAAATCAATTAAGGATTTTTCCTTTTGAAGTAAAGTCATCGGGTGAAATGAAAGGACAACATATTCCTTCAAAATTAAATTATCAATTGTTTTATCATCAATCAGAAGAATACACCCTGGTGTATTGCCTGGCTTAAAACCCGATTCGCAATGAAAAGCATTTATAAATCAATTCTACTGAAAAAGGATATCAACCGCAAAATGCTGGCTGTATTGCTGGATCCCGATCAATGCCGTGGAAGTGTTTTAGCAAGCACCGTGGCAGTATTGAAAGCCCATATACCGGATTTTATTTTCGTAGGAGGAAGCCATACCATAAATTCTGTAGATTCATTGATCGACCTTTTAAAAGACGAGATCAAAACTAAGATCATATTATTTCCAGGAAATGCATCCCAATTTAGCTCAAATGCCCATGCTTTGCTTTACTTGTCACTTTTGTCGGGACGGAATGCTGAATTCTTGATTGGGCAACATGTCAGCTCCTCGGTAGCTATTAAAAAATCGGAAATAGAAGTAATTCCAACAGGTTATCTTCTGATCGATGGTGGCAAGCCAACCTCGGTGGAATATATTAGTAATACCCGTCCCATACCACGCGATAAAAAAGAAATTGCGTTATCCACCGCAGTGGCCGCCGAATTATTGGGTATGAAACTTGTTTATCTGGAAGCTGGAAGCGGTGCTGCTCATCCTGTACCACCGGCTATGATCGAATATGTAAAGTCAGGACTTTCACTTCCACTCATCGTTGGTGGAGGTATTAAGACTAAATTACAACTAAAGGAAGCATTTGATGCCGGCGCCGACCTGGTGGTTGTAGGGAATATTTTTGAAAGTGAACCTTCTAAAATAGCTGAATTTGTTGCCCTCACAAAAACATATGGTGTCGAGGATTTCTTTGTAGAACCGGCAATAAACACCTTCAAATCCTAATTGATCTTCGATCTGTTAGTTTTGGGTCTTAGATCTTTTTATCTTTATCATCGAAGTTTATTCCTGTCGAAATGCGGACCGGCTATTCTTCTGAAAAACAGGAAGGAGATACCTGAAGCCATTGCACCGACCAGGTAGGCTAATGGTAATCCTCTGGGACTATCAGCCAGAATACCTCCCAATATCAGTCCGGTTCCTACTCCCAGATCCCAACTGGTCAAATAGGTGGAACTTGCTGTTGCACGACGATTATTTTGTGCTAAATTTACAAAAAGAGTATTATATGCCGGGAATATCATTCCATACCCAGTTCCCAACACAATTGCTATGAAATAGAATAATCCTTCCACTAATGATGGATTGTAAACTCCAATTTTTTTCAACCCGGATAACGTTACAAATCCAACCAGACATACTATTGTTCCATATCCAATTACATGAATCAATTTCCCACGATCCACCAGTTTACCGGCAAATAATCGCGAACCAATAAGTCCCACTGCCATCAACGAGAAGAAAATACCCATACCGCTTTGAATTCCCAATTCTTTGCCGTAAATAGCGATATATGCTACTAGTATTATTATGGTATAGGTTTAATGTATGGTTAACTGATTGATATGTAATATAATATAAACAGATAACTTTCAAATGTTACCAAAATTTATTTTTTAATTTAAGAACAATTAACCTTTCAGAACCTAAAAACAACACCTAGAACACCACCAGATAAAAACCCAACTTTTCAAAAAATGCAGTGTGTGTGTTGTCGAGAGGGGATGAGGTCTGGAAGCCAACGAGTTAAAACAATTTCACCCGCCCCTAGGTCACCTGTTAACCAGCCAGACCAGCCAGCAACCACCAGCTAATCAATTGATTAATAATATATTAAATTTAATAGATACATAACACAACAAAGGTTATACAACTTAATGTATAACCTTATCAGTTAGAACAATACAACAACATGAAACAATAGTTTATTTATTCTTTTTCTTTGGTGAGTATAGTTGTACCATATACACCGACACCAGCTGCAATGATGTATGATAGCACTGTAATCAATGCAACAGGCAAACCGAGGGTTAATGTACTGTTCACTGTTATAACTGCAACAGATGCCAGTACAACCCTAATTATAATAGTCTTTAGTTTAGTAAAGTATAACGGTTCATTTGCTTTGATTCTATTCTTTAATTCAATCCAATGATATGTAATTGATGTGATGATGTTAGATGTGTTCATAGTCTGTTATGTTATTAGTTTTATTATTTATTCTTGATTCTTGAACTTGCTAATGTATATTATAGTAGTTGTTAATATTGCAATGCAAAGTATTAGAATATATTTAATAGTTAAACAATATGCTATCATATCATAATACCTTTTTAATCTTTAAGTATATACCAATGATAAGTAATAGTAATGAAGTAACACCAATATATATAAAGACTTTCTGTATTGTGTTTAACTTATTAGTTGTTATTGATAATGTCTTTGTTATATTAAAGTATTGTTTATTATTGGTTGAATCATTCTTATTTATTTCTTTGTATTTAATGACTGTATGATAACTGTCTTTGTATATAGTATCACCCTTTTGTTTAATGGTTGTACTATCATGTACATAGTTATATATTGAATCATGTGTTGAATGATTGATGTATACAATTGAATCATGTTCTATCTGTATTGATGGTTGCATGGTCTTACATCCTCCTGTTAATAGGGTGATAGATAGTAATAGTATTAATATATGTTTCATTATATCTCATTGGTTAACTCCTTTATTCTGTTGATTACTCTATCAACTGAAACATTAAAGTAATCATCATTCATTTCACAACCAATGAACCTACGACCTGTATTAATTGCAGCTATTCCAGTGCTACATGAACCCATTGTTAAATCAACAATCAAATCATTCTTATCTGAAAAGGTTTTTATTAAGTCTTCTAATAAACTGCATGGTTTCTCCGTTGGATGATTATGTAAATAATCTTTCTTATATGTTAATATATTGCTTTTATGGTTGCCACCTTGCCAGAGGTTGAATGTACTTTTATATTCCTGTTTGAATTGGTTATCTATTTCTTTAAGTTCTGTATAATCAATATAATCATTCATTTCTTTTAGGTTGAATCTGTCAGATAGTTCATTGTATGTTTTTTCTGTGCAAAGTTCAAACTGAGTGCTATCAATGTAGAATGTGTGTTCTGCTTTCCTGTGTTTTAAGACACTATTAATCTGTTTGCTATTCAATCCTATATAATATAGTATTTGTTTAAAATATGGTCTTAATGGATGCATTAAACAGGTATCTGAATCTTTAGAGAATATCAGAATGTCTTCATACAAACTAACCATTGCTTTATTACATCCCAACGCATTAGCAAAAGCATCTTTAACCCAAACAGCTCTATAACTAAATGGTATGTTTGGAATCTGTTGTGTTATCAATTGACTGGTATAAGGTTCCATGCTAAACAGTATTAATTTACCATTCTTTCTTAATATCCTGTTTGCTATTGAAAACACTGCTTTAGGGTCTATGGAAAAATCCCAGTTAATACCGTTAAAACCATTCATAAATCCAAATGGTAAAT
>CAIYOZ010000179.1 GCA_903927945.1 uncultured Bacteroidales bacterium
TTAATAGGTTAATAGGTTAATAGGTTAATAGGTTAATAGGTTAATAGGTTAATAGGTTAATAGGTTGATGAAGGTTATTGGTTGAATGATTAGTAAAAGAAACGGACTCACCTTTTGGCAAGTCCGTTTTAGTATAAAGACTCAATTGAGAATTAATTGAGTTTCTTTTTTTGTTCCAGTTGCAAGGTAAAGGTTGGTTGGTCGCAAACCTCTGTTGGTCCGTAATATTGGATAGGTCCCGGGTAGATATAACTCATTTTTTCTCCAGCCCAGTCCTCGCGAACTGATTCGAAGTACTTAAAAGGAGCTCCATCCAGAAGAACCAGTGCTTTTTGAATCACGGGTTTCAGTTTTCCATGGCGACGTTCCATATTCATCATCATGGTGATAGGCACCCCACCTGCAATCCATTCGCTGGCTGGAGCAGTCAGGTTACGTACCGAAGCCATATAACCTGTTTTACCTTCCGAAATCAAAATAGAAGCAGTATAACCCAATGAATAGGTATAGTCAGCATCAAAATTTGATGGAATGGCACAACGTCCTTCGTATCCAAAGAAGTGGTTGATAGCTGAGAATTTTCCTTTGTATTTACCCACAGCTTTCAGCTGAGCCAGACGTTTGGCTACCATTTCGATCAACAGTTTTTCTGTTTCAATCAATGATACCTGAACGTTTCCGTGAGGATCACGATCAAGGGTCAATTGGCGGGCAATTCCTTTTGGCAGACTCCGATAAACTGCTGTGCTTTCTGGAGTCATCATGCCTTTTACATATTCACGTTTTTCTTCATCTGAATTCAGTGCTATGAAATCTTCATTGTTGGCAAGCAACTCGTTGAGTTCGGAAATCAATGTTTTCATGGCAGGAATAAATTCAATCAATCCCTCAGGGATTAAAACTGTACCAAAATTAAGGCCATGTTTTGCACGGTGAACGATCACATTCACAATGTTTTCAACAACATCGTTCAACGTCATGTTTTTAGCCTCCACTTCTTCAGAGACGATACAAATGTTCGGTTGACTTTGTAAGGCGCATTCCAGGGTAATGTGCGAAGCCGAACGTCCCATCAGACGGATAAAGTGCCAGTACTTCTTGGCTGAATTGGCATCACGTTGTATGTTTCCGATCAATTCGGAATATACCTTGCAGGCAGTATCGAAACCGAAAGAAGTCTCGATCATTTCATTTTTAAGGTCACCATCAATGGTTTTCGGGCAACCGATAACCTGGATACCTGTATTCTTTTCAGAGTAATATTCGGCAAGCACACACGCATTCGTATTTGAATCATCTCCACCGATAATAACAATGGCATTAATTCCAAGCTTTTTGCAAATGGCAGCACCTTTTTCATATTGCCATTCTTCTTCCAGTTTGGTACGTCCGGATCCGATAATGTCGAATCCACCTGTATTACGGTATTCATCCACAATTTCCTTGGTAAGTTCCATGTATTCATGATCCACTAACCCACTTGGGCCTCCTAAAAAACCATACAGCTTATTGTTTGGATTCAAGGCTTTCAACCCATCATACAATCCGCAGATCACGTTATGACCACCCGGAGCCTGACCACCGGAAAGGATCACACCTACACCAACGGTAGCATATTCTTTTTTTGTACCCGGTTCAAGACTGAGAATCGGCATCCCGTAAGTCTTCGGAAATAAGTTTTTAATGTCGTCATGATCGGCAACCGATTCAGTAGGAGCGCCTTCTTTGAGTACAACATTGCCTTTTAGGGCGGCCGGTAGTTTTGGTTCATAGCCGGCACGTGCTATTTGTAAAGGACTTTTCGTTTTTAATTTCATAAAAATATAATAGTTTGATGTTCTTTTAGTCTCCTGATTTTTACGAGTGCAAAATTAATCCTTTTTTTTGGAAACTACAATTAATAAATTAAGATTCATTTTATTGTTTAGCCTGCGGTTTTTAAAGGCCAAACATAAAGGACTTCAACCTATTATTAACGTTCATAAGGTCCTGTTTATTTATCATTTCCTATGTTTTATTATTAATCTAAAGAACATTTGCCGGAATGCATTATTTACACTACCTTTGCGCCCGAATTAAAAACAACTATACGTTGTGAGTAAAATATCCGCACACACTGCATTAACTGTTGCAGACTGCTTATCTGAGGGTCCACGTTTAGAAAAACGAATGAAACCCGAATCCACTTTTGATCATTCAAGTTCAAAAGCACTATAGAGGGTTCCATGAGAAATTTCAGGATGAAAATCCACTTCTTCTCATGTAATATTCGCCGGATGACTACTCGAAACGTGTACTAAAAACAACTACATGACATTTAAAGAATTGAATTTGAAGGACGATATTTTATCGGCCATTCAAGAACTCGGCTACGAGAATCCTATGCCCGTTCAGGAAAAAACTATCCCGTTCATGCTTGAACAAACTGCTGATTTAGTAGCTCTTGCACAAACCGGAACAGGTAAAACAGCTGCTTTCGGCTTACCGGTACTGAACCTGATCGATCCTACCCGCAAACAAGTTCAGGCACTGGTGCTTGCACCAACCCGTGAACTTTGTATCCAGATTGCCAACGACCTGAAAGGGTATTCCAAAAACATGCGCGGTATGAAAATCGTGGCAGTGTATGGTGGTGAGGATATCCGTACCCAATTACGTCAGTTGGATACTGCTCCACAAATCATTGTGGCTACTCCGGGACGTCTTATTGACCTGATCGAACGTGGTAAGGTTGAATTAGGAGCCATTGACTTTTTGGTACTTGATGAAGCAGACGAAATGCTGAACATGGGTTTCAAGGAAGACATTGAAACCATCCTGGAACGTACCCCCGGCACCCGTCGTACCATGCTTTTTTCGGCAACCATGCCTAAAGAGATTGCCAATATCGCGAAGCGGTATATGAAGAATTACGAAGAGATTACTGTTGGAACAAAGAATGCAGGTGCCGAAAATGTAGAACACGTCTATTATGTGTCTCAGGCAAAACAGCGTTATATGGTTCTGAAACGTATCGTGGATTTAAATCCGGATATCTACGGAATTGTATTTTGCCGTACCCGTATGGAAACAAAAGAAGTCGCCGACAAATTGATGCACGATGGCTATAATGCCGATGCACTGCACGGTGACCTTTCACAGGCTCAACGTGATACCGTGATGCAGAAATTCCGTATCCGCAATATCCAGTTGTTGGTAGCTACCGACGTAGCAGCCCGTGGATTGGACGTAAGCGACCTGACTCACGTGATTAATTATAATTTGCCGGATGATGTGGAGATTTATACTCACCGTAGCGGTCGTACCGGTCGTGCCAATAAAAAAGGGGTGGCTGTATCGATTATCCATTCAAAAGAAAAATTCAAGATTAAGGATATTGAGCGTATGCTTCGTAAACCTTTTGAACAACAACAAATCCCTAACGGACTTGAAGTTTGTAAGAAACAATTATTCTATATGATCGACCGCATGGAGAATGTGGACGTGAGCGAAGAACAGATTGAGACCTACATGCCACAGATCATGAAACAATTGGAATACCTGAGCAAGGAAGAACTTCTGAAACGTTTCGTATCCTTAGAATTTAATCGTTTCCTGAGTTACTACAAGAATGCCGAAGACCTGAATCTGCCGGAACGTGGATTTGAGCGTGGTGAACGTGGTGAGCGTGGTGAACGTAGCGAACGTGGTGAACGTGGACAACGTCCGGGTGGCCGCATTCGTCTGAAGATGAACGTAGGTGAACGTGAAGGCATTGATCCAAAACGTCTGTTGGGAATTATCAATGATGTGACAGGTGACAAATCCATTAATATCGGTTCTATTGAAGTAACCAACAAGTTTACTTTCTTTGATGTGTTTGCCGATCAACTCGACCAGGTAGTGACTGCTTTTGCAGGTCAAACGGAAGTGGAAGTATCTGAAGCCAAAGGAAGCAAGACTTTCGAAGGTGGTGGTAGTCGCAAACCAGAATATCGTCCCCGTTCAGGTGGCAGTTCATCTTATTCAGGTGGCGGATACCGTGGTGGAGACCGCAGTTCAAGCAGCCGTCCGGCAGAATCAGCAGGTGGTGACAAACCATGGCGTAATCGTGATGTCAGCGATCGTGGCAGCAGCCGTTCTTCAGCAGGTGGCAGTGGCGAACGTCGCAGTGGCGGAAGTTCTTCTTATAAAGGCGGATCGTCTTCTTATAAAAAAAGATAATTTATTTTAATTTATATTCTTTAAACGGATAACTCAGCAATGGGTTATCCGTTTTTTTCTTTCTTGGTCGGCCTCCCACTTTGAAATCATTAGGAAATCTTTAATCGTCAATAGTGGGAGCCCGACTAAGACCTATTCATCAATGTGTAGTCGGACTCCCACTACAGAAAACCGCCCCACTTTAATTCTAAAGTGAGGCGGAAAATATAGTATTGAACGCTCAGTTGTACTTAAAATTCAGTCAAGCCATATGGACCTTATGATTGGAATGATCTCTGAAATAATTTTCAACCCATCTGACCATTTGATGATCAGTCATAATATCGGCCGCTTCCACTGACAACAACCGGGAGTGTATTTGCGGATATTTACACATTTGCGATTCAAATTCTTTTTTAATGAGTGAAGGTCCGAATAACACGAATTCATCCACATCTTTAATCCATTGCAGGATATCTTTGAAAAACTGATGTTTTACATTCTTTAATTTATGCATATTCTTTATTTCCGTACTGTAATGCTGATTGCCAAATCGGGCAAATTCTTTCGTGTCGCCGGGTAATCTGACTTTTGTTTGAATAGGGGAGGTAATCACTGTAAAGGTATCGTTTGAGATTTTAGGCGACTTAGCTATCCGTTCTCCCGAGGAGGAAGCAGGGATATTCGCACGGTGTTCATCTTCATTTAAGGAAATGATAACAGCCTTTTCTGTATCAATCCATACGCCAACTTTTTTTTTCATACATGTTGATATTAAAAATTTATACCTAACTGGAAGCTACCGTTCATTTTATTTCCCATTGAATCCCTATAAAAAACAAGAATGATTCAACAGGCTTCGCATTTCAAAGATCACGGTTTATTCTTTTGGTGCAACAACCCCCAACTAAAATTGTTTGTTAATACTGTTTTTGTTTATTATTTTTATACTTCAAATTCTAACCGAATCATCCTAAAAGTTCCTTTTTCCTGAAATTCAAATCACAAAGCAAGCATGGTCACTTTGAGGTTTAAGAACAAAGGGTTATCTTTGTAACAAAATCAACTTATTTGCATGGAAACAGTACTCAACGAAGCCAAAAAACTATATAACGAACCGATGCATACCTGCGAGCATATCCTGAATCAGACTATGGTACGGATGTTTGAATGTCCCAGATCGAGGAATGCCCATATAGAGCGCAAGAAGTCCAAGTGCGACTATGAATTAAAGGTTGCACCCACCGAAGATCAGATTCAGGAATTAATCATCCGGGTGAATGACCTTATTGACAGCCATTTGCCTGTCACAATCTCTTTGATGTCTCGTGAAGATGCAGGTAAACTTGTAGATTTATCAAAATTGCCCGATGAAGCCTCCGAAACCTTGCGTATTGTACGGGTGGGAGACTACGATGCCTGTGCCTGTATTGGGCAGCATGTGGAGAATACTTCAGAGCTGGGACATTTTGAAATTATCAGCCATAACTTTGAAGAAGGTCGATGGCGTGTAAGGTTTAAGCTGATTTGAAAACCTCAAAACTTATCCAAACCTCAAAACTTAACCAAACCTTAAAGCGTACGAAGTACCTTTAAGCGTTTTCAGAGTTAAATGATCAAAGAAAACGCTTTCGTGTCCTACGGACGACGAAAGGTTTGTTCGACGAAAGGTTTGTTCTATGAAAGTTTTGTAAAAATTAGTTGAATAATAATCATATACGATTTCCGTTTAGGTAAGCAATTGAAATAAGAAACACAGTCATACGTCACTATCCTTTTGAAGAGCTACAATTTTTTCTCTATGAACGCAGAACCATTTACAGAACCTGAAATCCTTCCTGAAAAGCCAAAAAGGAGTTTGTGGAAACGCATGCTTCGTATTATCCGGAACCTTATTATCTTTTTCTTTCTTTTCAGTATTCTCTGGGTAGTGCTGGCACGTTTTGTTCCGGTATATGTAACTCCGCTTATGCTCATCCGTTCGGTAGAATCGATAACTCAGGGTGAGATGCCTAAAAATAGCAAGACTTGGGTGCCGATTTCAGAAATTTCCCCCAACATGGTTCAGGCGGTGGTTGCTTCGGAAGATAACCTGTTCCTGCATCATCATGGTTTTTGCTTCAACAGTATAACCAAAGCTTTTGAACGGAATCAGCAAGGAAAGCGTTTAAGGGGCGGGAGTACTATCTCGCAACAAACTGCCAAAAATGTGTTCCTTTTCCCGAATCGTACTTATATTAGGAAAGGGCTGGAGGCATATTTCACGGTGCTGATTGAATTGATCTGGACCAAAGAGCGTATCATGGAGGTGTACCTCAATGTGATTGAAACCGGCAAAGGAATGTATGGTGTGGAAGCTGCCGCCGAAGAACATTTTGGTACTACTGCCTCCCAGCTATCACGTCAGCAAGCTGCCTTAATTGCTGCATGCCTCCCCAACCCGATCCGGTTTGATGCCGGTCATCCTTCGGGATATATCCAGCTTCGGGAGTCAAGGATTGTAAGCCTGATGAGCAAAGTAGAACAAGTCAATTTTCAGCATGTCGTTCCTTTGAAAGTACATAAAAAACACAAACACCACCGGTCATGAACAAAACTATAGATTATCAGGATTGGGGATTGACTGAGTATACCGAAGCCTGGGATAAACAGGAATCACTCTTTTCTACTACCATCGACAAAAAACTGAAGGGACTGTTAACCGAAAACTACCTTGTCTTCTGTGAACATCCGCATGTCTATACCTTGGGAAAGAGTGGCGATGAACATAATATGTTGTTGGACCTTATTCAACTTCAGGCCAAAAATGCCTCCTTTGTCCGTTCTAACCGCGGTGGCGACATTACTTATCACGGCCCGGGACAAGTAGTAGGGTACCCTATTTTCGACCTCGCTAACTTTAACCTTGGACTCAAACAGTACATCTTTCGCATCGAGGAAGCCATCATTCGAACGCTTGCAGGGTATGATATCATTTCTACCCGGTTGGAAGGATCAACCGGTGTATGGCTCGATGTCGATACACTTACCTGCCGTAAGATTTGCGCCATTGGGGTACGCAGTTCCCATTTTGTCACCATGCACGGTTTTGCCCTAAATGTCAATACACAATTAGAATACTTCAACTATATCAACCCTTGCGGCTTTATCGACAAGGGTGTCACCTCCATGGAAAAAGAACTGGGAAGAATAGTGGATATGGAAGAACTCAAAGATCGGTTGAGAATTAATGTTGAAGAACAGTTCAAACCTTAAAGCGTACGGAGTACCTTTAAGCGTTTTTTCGTAGGGAGCTGCCTGCAAGAAAGAAAACGCTTTCATGTCCTTCATACGACGAAAGGTTTGCGTACGAAGTACCTTTAAGCGTTAAAGAAATAATATAACAGACACATAGAAAACGCTTTTGTGACCTTCGGACTACAAAAGGTTTATAAATGGAATCAAATCATATAGAACTCAAAATAGAATAAATGGCTACTCAATTTGGAAAAACATGGTGGGGTGAACATTGGTTGCGCTCGTTGGAAAATGTTGATTATGACAATCGCTTACCTCGCGGTGCCTCTTATGCCCGGAATGGTTATGTAAAGGAAGTGAAGATCAAGGAAAATCAGATTGTGGCAAAAGTTGCGGGTAGCCGTCCAACCCCTTACAAAGTAAACCTGATTGTACCGCCTTTTTTCGAAGAGCAGGTGGAATTACTCATGACAAAAATAATAGAACGTCCGGCATTGATCTCCAAATTGTTGAATCGTGATCTTGACCCTGCTATTCTCTCAATTGCTGAAGAAGTAGGGCTGAAAGTTTTCCCAAAACAATGGACCGATTTTAAAATGCAATGTTCATGTCCCGATTGGGCAGTACCTTGCAAACATTTGGCGGCAGTGATTTATATGGTTAGCCGGGAGATTGACAACAACCCTTTCCTGGTCTTTGAGATTCATAAAGTGAACCTGCTTGATGAACTGAAGAAACGGGGAATCTTTATTGCTGACCAAAAGAAGACAGAGATTCCAATGCTTGAGAGTCTTCTGAAACCGGCTAAGATAAACAAGGAAACTTTTGACACTGAAAGGGTCTACGACCGTATTGATTTCTCCCAGTTGCAGAATCTTTCGGAAACATTGGTACAATTACTGCCGGACGCACCTCCGTTTTATCCTGGTGGTAATTTTCGTGATAAATACGCCAGGCAGTTTATTCGCAATGCCAAAGAAACCAAACGCATTTTAGGAAAGAAGTTAGATTTTGACGTTATATTTCCGTTGCCAGCCAAAACTCCCGACATCAATCATCATTCAACTATTTCCATTTCCATAGACAATAATAATATCTCCGAAATAAGCGGAGAGAATCATAATTTAAAGAAGCTGGAACAACTTATTCCCACTGTTTTCAACTTAAATCCCGATCGATTGCTCGATTATCAACCATCGGTGGTTGCATTTTACAAAATAATGTTTGCCTCCTTGCATTTAATGGCTAACGGCATGGTCATTCCGCAAATTGTTCAACTCGAAAATAAGGAATTCATCGTTCGTTGGTTGCCCGCTTTGATTGACAATCAGGTAAGATTATTGACTGATAAACTGACAAGGATACTGCCTCCCGACTTGTTGTTAACCAAAAAGATTCTTCGTAAAGCTGAAAAATGGATTTGCGTTGAGAATCAAACAATAGAATTGCTTTCACTTGTTATCAGCAGGCTTGTATCCCGCTTGTCGAATCCAACCTATGGTGATTTGTACGAGGACCTGTTTTTCAAAAACAAAGCGTATTCTTTTCAGGGAGTGGGTGAAAAAGCGTTAAGTGGAGGTATCAAGGTCTGGATCGACCGTTATCACCTGACTACTGAAACTTTCAAACCGGTTATTACGGTAACAGAACTCGACAATGAGCAGTTTGATGTACAAATTAGCATTGAAGATACTTCCAATACAGAGCAATTGCCGGTTCTGTTATCAAAGATTCTAAAAGAAAAGCAATATGAAAAACAGCGGTATAAAATTCTTCAGACACTTTCGTTGTTGTCGCCTTTTATAGCCGGGTTGGATTCACATATCAACCTGGGTGCAAACCAACCGATACTTTTCAATACCAATCAATTTGCTCCTTTTCTGATGGAAATCCTTCCGGCTATTCGCTTGCTGGATATTAAAATTTTGTTGCCAAAGTCATTACAAGAATTGCTTCGTCCAAAAGCCTCGTTGAAATTAAAAAGGAGTACTGACTCGCAAGGGTTTATCCGGCTGGAGCAACTGCTCTCCTTCGATTGGCAGGTGGCTATTGGTGACACCTTGATGTCGCCTAAAGAGTTTGATAAATTGATGAAGAATGCTTCCAGGTTATTCAAATTCAAAGAGAACTATATTTATGTGAGTGACAGTGAGATTGAAAAGCTTCATAAGTTTTTTAGTGAAGACAAACCGTTGAATTCATACCAATTGCTTCAGACTGCCTTGTCGGAAGAATACCAGGGAGCACCTATTACGCTGACTAATGAAGTGCAGGAGCTCATTCGTGAGTTAACTTCCAAGGAAGATATTCCCCTGCCGCAGGGATTAAATGCTCAACTTCGCCCGTATCAGCAGCGAGGTTATTCGTGGATGTACCGCAATAGCCGCATCGGTTTCGGGAGTATTCTTGCTGACGACATGGGGTTGGGGAAGACCCTCCAGGTAATTTCCATTCTGTTGAAATTCAAAGAAGAAAAGGCCATCAATGATAAATACAAAGCGTTGGTCGTCGTCCCTACCGGATTGTTGACCAACTGGCAGGCTGAAATTGAGAAGTTTGCACCATCCGTTTCTTCTCATATTTTTCATGGAACGGGCAGAGAGTTTAAACACTTTGATGCCGATGTCATGCTGACCACCTATGGCGTATTACGCAGTGATGCCGACTTGTTGAAGAAGCAGAAATGGCAGGTATTGATTATTGACGAAGCCCAGAACATTAAAAATCAGGATACGAATCAATCAAAAGCCGTGAAAAGCATTCCTTCCAACATTCGCATTGCCATGAGCGGTACCCCGGTGGAAAACCGGTTGACAGAGTTTTGGTCCATCATGGACTTTGCCAATAAAGGGTATCTGGGTACGGTGAAATCGTTTAAGACGGATTATGCCGAGCCGATACAAGTATTTAATGATGAACAAATTGTTGCAAAGTTCCGCAAGATAACCTCCCCATTCATGATGCGGCGAATGAAATCCGATAAGAGCATTATTTCCGACTTGCCCGATAAAATTGAACAAAACCAATTTGCACTTCTCTCTAAGCAACAGGCTGCACTCTACGAAAAAACCATGCGGGCAGCCATGGAAGAAATTGAAGGTTATTCCGACGACCAATCATTATTTAAACGCCAGGGATTGGTACTTCAAATGATATTGGCACTCAAGCAAATTTGCAATCACCCTACCAATTTCCTCAAGAACGGGAAGTTTGATCCGTTGCTTTCCGGTAAAACGGAGCTGCTGTTCGAACTCCTCGATAGCATTGTCGAAAGTGGTGAAAAAGTATTGATCTTTACTCAGTTCCGTGAAATGGGTGCTTTGTTGGAGAAATTTATCACCGAGCGCTTTGGTGAAAAACCTATGTTCTATCATGGAGGCTGCAACCTGAACGAGCGGCAGGATATGGTGGAACGATTCCAACATAACCGGGCCGACAAGATATTTATTCTGTCGCTCAAAGCGGCAGGTACCGGGTTGAACCTCACTGCTGCCTCACATGTCATTCATTACGACCTGTGGTGGAATCCGGCTGTAGAAAACCAGGCAACAGACCGTGCCTACCGTATCGGGCAGAAGAAAAACGTGATGGTTCACCGCATGATTACCAAAAACACTTTTGAGGAACGCATTGACGACATGATCCAGAAGAAGAAACACCTGGCCGATATGACCGTTGCCACCGGTGAAAACTGGATTGGCAAACTCAGCAACAAAGAGCTGAGGGAGATATTCAGGTAGTCCTGCCTTTCAATCGCTTTCAACCGCTGACAGAGTCTTCGACTCCTGTCAGGGTTGTGTCCATGCTTTTAGTTTCGTTTTTTTGGGATGCAGGGTTTAATCACCTCTGCTTTCAATTACAGCGTCCGGGAATATCCTTCTCAGGACCTGAGGCTTCCTCACGCCATCCATTCACTACCCATCCTATACCCATCCTATACCTATCCTACACCCATCCTATACCCATTTTTGGTAAAAAGAACCTATATCCACCAATATCTAAGGTATAATCCAAGGATAACCCATAACTATATAAATATAGGTTATCCCTTGGTTATCCCTTGGTTATCCTTGGGTTATCCTTGGGTTATCCTAAA
>CAIYOZ010000180.1 GCA_903927945.1 uncultured Bacteroidales bacterium
CCATTTACGGATGATTAATCCACGAATGCTTTCCGGTCATTTTCAGGGGAGGGTAATGACGATGTTTTGTCATATGATCCAACCTAAAACGGTATTGGAAATTGGTACCTTTACAGGATATTCTGCCATCACTATGGCCGAGGGGATGCCGAAAGACGGTGTGTTGCACACCATTGACTATGATGAAGAACTGGAAAGTTTCCTGATTGATATATTTGCAGGCTCGGAATACGGATATAAAATTAAACTGCATATTGGCGATGCACTGACCGAAATTGCTAAATTGGACTTGATATTCGACATGGTATTCATCGATGCTGATAAGGAAGAGTATCTGGCTTATTACGAGGCAGTGTTGCCGAAAGTGCGCAAAGGTGGATACATTTTGGTGGATAATACCCTTTGGGATTACAAGGTGCTCAAGGCAGTTGATCCCAAGGACAGGGAAACAATAGCCATTATGAAGTTCAACGATTTTATCACAAATGATAGTCGTATCGAAAAAGTTCTGTTACCTATTCGGGATGGGCTAACACTCATTCGGAAGATTGGTTGATGAGTTAATTGGTTAATTAAGTTGAATGGTTAACTAGTTGATTTGTAGTTTTTGATGTTAGACGGTGCTAATTATACATCCCCTTTTGGGGCTTAAGGAGATTAGTAGTAATTGTAAAATTGTAAATAAGAAAATAGTAAATGTATATATACGAATTAGAATTAAAAGTGCGTGATTATGAATGTGATATTCAAGGGATAGTGAATAACTCGGTGTACCAGAATTACCTGGAGCATACCCGTCATGAGTTTTTATTGGATAATGATGTGAGCTTCGAACAATTGCATTTACAGGGTATTGACGCTGTGGTGGCTCGAATTGAAATGGCTTATAAAACACCATTGAAACCGGGCGATAGTTTTATTTCCAAGCTATATGTTGCTAAAGAGGGGATTAAATATGTCTTTCATCAGGCTATTTTCCGAAAAGGTGATAACAAGGTCTGCCTGAAAGCCAAAGTGGAAGCTGTGGTAGTGATTAATGGCAAGTTGTCGGCTTCACATCCTCAATTGGATAAACTGATTGCATTGGATGCCTCGTTGTTATAAACGATAAAGTCTGTTTATGTATGCGAAAAAAAAAGGCTTGTACAACAATTATCACAGTTGGCTTGTTATCAGGTTTAGGATAAAAAAATCAAAGGGTGTTTCGTAAAGCCGTTCCAACGGTAGCCGATCACTGATAACTATTATAAAATGAATGAATTTTTAGAAACTGAAGAAAACATTGTTCGAATGCTCAAGACGGTATTCGATCCTGAGATCCCGGTGAATATTTACGACCTGGGACTTATTTATAAAATTGACCTGGAGGAAGATGGTCACCTCAGCATTGATATGACCCTGACTGCTCCAAGCTGTCCTGCCGTTGATTTCATTGTCGAAGATGTCCGTATGAAGACCGAAGGCTTAATGGGAATTACTAGTGTTGATGTGAATATCGTGTACGATCCACCTTGGGATAAGAGCATGATGAGTGAAGAAGCACAGTTAGAGCTTGGTTTTCTGTAGTTGATTAAGTTGACTAGTTAATTGGTTAATTAGTTAATTGGTTAATTAGTTGATTAGTTGATTAAGTTGATTAGTTAATTAGTTTACTTGTCTGTTAGATAGTATATTTGTGATGATCAGATATTAAAATTGTATAATTAACCTTCTATCAAATCAACCATTCAACCATTCAACCATTCAACCCCTTCAACCCAACCAATCAACCAATTAACTAATTAACCAATTAACTAATCAACCAATCAACTTACCATAAAGAATGATCTACTTTATTTCCGATGCCCATTTGGGTTCCCTTCTTATCAAAAACCCTCGTGAGCACGAGATGAAACTGGTTAATTGGCTTGAGAGCGTGAAGCATGATGCGACAGCCATTTATCTGTTGGGTGATATGTTTGATTTCTGGTTCGAATACCGTACGGTAGTGCCCAAGGGTTATGTACGCTTCTTGGGAAAGCTGGCTGAGATGACTGATGCAGGGATAGAGATTCATTTCTTTATCGGCAACCATGATATCTGGACATTCGGCTACCTTGAAACTGAAATAGGGCTTATCGTTCATAAGGAACCATTTACAGTGCAGCTTGGTAGCAAACGATTCTTTATGACTCACGGTGATGGACTATTTATTGAAGACAGGGGATTAAGAATCATCAGTAAAGTCTTTCACAGCCAAACAGCCCAGAAACTGTTCCGTCTGCTCCCCCCACAACTCGGTCAGGGATTTGGCTACAACTGGTCAAAACGTAACCGCTTAAGGATATTGCATATTGAGAACAAGTTCCTGGGGGAAGAGAACGAGTTTCTGGTGAGGTTTGCCAAGAAATATGTCGAAACCCATGACGTCGATTTCCTGATATTTGGTCATCGCCACATTGCCCTCGACCTGCAATTGAAAGACCAGAAGCGGGTAATCATACTAGGTGATTTTGTGGGAATCTTCTCTTATGGCAAGTTTGATGGTGAGAATTTTACGCTCGAGTATTGTGATGATACAAACAAGAAAGTGTGGTAAATAAAACGATTAACGATTAGTGATTAACGATTAACGATTAATAATAAAGCCTTATATCTCCATTTTTTGGTTGATATAAGGCTTTACTATTTAAATTTATATTCTTTTTAGGCTTGGGTTGGTTGATCACTAATCACTAATCGTTAATTACTTATTTATTACCGACTTATACGCCAGTGCAAACATCTTCATTTGTTTTACCATGGCCAGCAGTCCATTCGAACGGGTAGGAGAGAGGTGTTCACGCAATCCTATTTTATCAATGAAATACAGCTCAGTGTTGATAATTTCATCCGGAGTATGTCCAGACATGACCTGAATCAGCAACGATACCAGCCCTTTTACCAATACGGCATCACTTTCGCCTTTATAAGTCA
>CAIYOZ010000181.1 GCA_903927945.1 uncultured Bacteroidales bacterium
ACCCGCACAGCCGTGAAGCCAAAGGATTTTAAGTCCTTCGTGTCTACCATTCCACCATCCGGGCCTGATACTCATCAATAAAAGAGCGAAAAACGGGACTCGAACCCGCGACCCCGACCTTGGCAAGGTCGTGCTCTACCAACTGAGCTATTTTCGCAATTACTTATCTCGCTTTTCTCTCAAAGCGGCTGCAAAGATACGTTATTTTTTTAATTTCCGAAATGTTTTGAAAGAAAAATCATCAATTCATGTCTGGTAAGCACTCTATTTCTCCGATTTGTGCGGAAAATCAAAGCGTAAAAATGACTTCCTTGAATATTTCACTCACGGTAGGGTGCGGAATGACCACTTTCTTCATTTCTTCCAGGGTCATTTCCTGCTCGATGGCCATACAGGCTCCGTAGATCATCTCGCTGCAGGGATTTCCCAGCATATGAACCCCGATCACCTCCCCGTACTTTTCACCGATCAATACCTTGCAAAGTCCGTTGCCTCCTTCATTTTCGGCGACAAAACGCCCGGCATATGCCATGGGAAGTTTGGAAACCTTAAAGGCAATTCCTTTGGCGGTGGCGGATTCTTCCGTTTCACCCACTCCGGCTACTTCGGGATTGGTATACACCACGCCCGGGATGGCATTGTAACGCATACGATCTTCTTTGCCGGTAAGGTTATTCACCACCACTTCACCTTCACGCATCGCTGTATGCGCCAGCTGGGAAAAACCCGTCACATCACCGGCGGCATATACATTGGCTACATTGGTTTTCATTTTCTCATCCACCTTGATACCTCCACGGTCAAGCTCCACATTCAGATTCTCGAGTCCGAACCCTTTGGTGACAGCACGGCGTCCCACACTGATCAATATCTTTTCACCTTCTACGGTGGAGGTCTGTCCATCTTTTTCAAAAATAACCGTATGACCTTCCACTTTTACCACCTTGGCCTGCAGGTGAAACTCTATTCCTTTTTTTGTAAAGATGTCACGCAGCATGGCGGAGATTTCAGTATCATTTGGACCCAGTATTTCGGGAAGCATTTCCACCACGGTGACTTTAGAGCCCAGGCTGGTATATAAACTGGCAAATTCCATTCCGATGACCCCACCGCCAATGATCACCAGCGATGCCGGCAGTTCCTTCAGGTCGAGTATCTCACGGTTGGTAAGGATGATGTCTCCTACCTGTTCCAATCCCGGAATAGGGGGCACTGCTGCTTCTGAGCCTGTACAGATGAGCAGGTTGGTGGCGGCATACTTTTCGCTGTTGCAGGTTACTTCTATCCCATTGGATGCAGGAGGTTGAATGATGGCCTCTCCCTTGACCACCGTCACATGATTCACTTTCATCTTGCTATCGACCCCGGCCACCAGCTTTCGGACCACCTTATTCTTGCGGGCTACCATCTTTGCGTAATCGAAACGGATATTCTCACCGTAGACACCGTATTTATCGCCATGCAAGGCGTTCTCGTAGATTTTGGCGCCATATAGAAGGGTTTTGCTCGGAATGCATCCTTCGTTCAAACAGACGCCTCCCAGGGCCTTCTTTTCAAACATGATCACTGAGAGTCCATTGTGACCTGCACGTTCGGCAGCCACATAGCCGGCAGGACCACCGCCGATAATCATTAAGTCGTACATATTCATTTATTTATCTGTCAGATTAAACGTTATATCATCTTTTTTGAAAAAAAGAATGTAAAGTTATCACTAAAATGTAAAAAGTCATGAATATGTTCAATAAAATTTTATTTCTTTTCTCGGAGTGATTGAGTAATTGAGTTGATTAGTTTATTAAGGTTAAGGTTAAGGTTGGGGTTAGTGGGTTAATATTTTCTACAATAGTTTAGAGAAGTAAATAAAGAGGAATTTGAATCGCGGATAAAAATGGATGAATACAGCGCTGATTTGGACGGATTTATGTTTTTGAGCTTATCCGTGTTCATCAGCGTTTACAAATCCGCTTCATCGGCGTTCCAATCTTATGTTCAATAAATATAAAAAAACAATGTGTGATATGGAAGAACTATTCTTCCACATCACACATTCATAATTCGTGGTTATAAAAGGCTGTTAATCCGTGATTTTATAGCCTTTCCAACCGTAATAGGCGCAAAATACGAAACACACGAGGGGCACCACGTAGGCATAATGATAAACCTGTGGATTCAGGTGCATGATGTAGGCAGTGAGTTGCGGCAGGCAGGCATTGCCAATAATGGCCATCACCAGGAAGGCAGAACCACTCTTGGTGTTTTCACCCAATCCTTCCAGCGCCAGTGAAAATTGGGTGGGGTAGATGATGGACATAAAGAATGAAACACCCAGCATGGCATACAATCCGACCATTCCTCCGACATTCATGATGACTATACACAGGATGACATTCACAATGGAATAGACAAATAACATGTCCTGTGGCCTGAATTTCACCATGAGCAAGGTTCCTACCCACCGTCCAATGAAAAATGCCAGCATGTAAAGCCCGAAGAACGTCGTGGCTGTGTCTTCTTTCAGTCCAACATATGTGCAGCAATAGACTAAAAACAGGCTGTTAATGGCTGTCTGGCCTCCATTGTAAAAGAATTGTGCAATGACACCCTTTCGGAAGTGGGAACGTTTCAGGACCTTGAAATCAATCAGCTTTTTACTCACTGATTCACCTTCTTTAAATTTACCTTCTTTGATTTTTGGCAATTTAGAGAAAATAAACACGACAGCAATAACTCCCAGTACTCCTGCCAGAATCAGATAGGGCAATTTGATAGAGTCGGTCTCGAACTTGATATAACCGGCCCATCCACCCGGATAGGTGGCCGGAATAGTTATCCGTGTAAAATTCTGACCGCTCAACACCAACTTGCTCAGGAACATGGCCGACACAAAAGCCCCCAGTCCGTTGAAAGATTGTGCCAGGTTCAATCGGCGTGTTGCCGTGGCAGGGTCGCCTAATGCTTTCACATAGGGGTTGGCAGCTGTTTCCAGAAAACAAAACCCGGTAGCGATGATAAAGAAGATGACCAGGTATGCCCAATACTGCTGCAAAGCGGCTGCCGGGAAGAATAACAATCCCCCGCAGGCTGCAATGATCAATCCGAAAATAATCCCGGCCTTGTAGCTGTATCGCTTCATGAACATGGCAATCGGAATCGGGAAGATGAAGTAGGCAAGCCAGTAGGCCGTTTCGGTAAAAGAAGCCTGAAAAGTGTTCAGTTCGCAGGTTTTCATCAATTGCCGGATCATGGTTGGCAGTAAATTACTGCTGATGGCCCATAAAAAGAATAAGCTGAAAATAAGCATTAACGGGACAAAATATCCGTTTTGTGTGGTTTTCTTTGACATAGTATGATTGAAGATTCGTTGGGATTGTTAGCCAGTAAGACAGAATCAGGGAGAAATCAGAGTGTAATTTCTCCATTTAAATCCCACAGATCTTCCCAACCTTTAGCTGCCTCCCACAAGAATACCTGACCCTTGATCAACCTGCACTGTTTATCAATGGTTGATACTTCTTCCATTTCTAATTCAGTCAATGGTCCTTCTGTAATGCCTTTCAAATTGTTGTACATCTTATCAGTCTTCACAGAAAAAGGAATCGTGATTTGTCCGCGTTGTACAGCCCATTTCAGGCAAACAACCGCCGGGTGGACGTTTAAACGTTCGGCTATAGCCACAATGATCGGATCTTCCATATCCACGGTATCTTCCAGGGTTTTGTCGCGTTCAGGACGACCCGGAGAACCAATGGGGCTATACCCGATAACCTGAATACCATTTTCAATCATGAACCCGAATAGTTCCGGTTGTTGGAAGTGAGGGTGGATCTCCATTTCATTCACTACAGGTCTGATGGTGCAGTCACGAAGTATCAGTTTCATTTTAGGGATAGTCACATTGGACGTGCCAATGTTTTTAACCAGTCCGTTTTCTACCAGGCTTTCCATTTGTGCCCATGTTTTCATATAGTCTTTATGGATATAGGGCACCGAATCGGGCTGGCGGGCCGTTACATCACACTTTGGCGCATGGAAGTTTGGGAAAGGCCAGTGCACCAGGTATAAATCAAGGTAGTCGAGTTGCAGGTCAGCCAACGACTGTTTGCAGGATGCTACCACCTCTTTGTGCTTGTCGTTCCATACTTTGGAGGTAATCCAGAGTTCTTCGCGGGTAACAATTCCCTCGGCGAATACGTCCTGTAATGCCATGCCTATTTCTTTTTCATTTCCATACACCGAGGCACAGTCGATATGACGGTAACCCATTTGAATCGCTGTTTTCACTGCACGGGCAATGGTGGCGGCATCATAATTGTCGGAACCGAACGTACCCAATCCTATTACAGGGATTTGGGCACCATTCGACAGGGTTTTAGTAGGTACTTTTTTTGAATCTATTGTTTGCATAGTATTAAAGAGAACTCCTAACCCCTAAAGGAGAATAAGAGTGTTGATTGTTAGTTAGTTAATATTGTACTTTTAGGAAAATCCCCCCTTTAGGGGTTAGGGGTTCTTACTTAATTTCCTCATCAAAAACCACGGCTACCTTGCCACACTTTCCTTCGGCCATCAATGAATATGCTTCGGCCGCTTTATCGAGGGTGAAACGATGAGTTACCAGGTCTTCCGGGTGAATTCCCCAACGTACCAGGCGTTCTACCAGTTCTTCCATTTTCCAGATAGAGGTAACCCATGATCCGTAGATAGTTTTCTGATCGTGAATAATGTCCGGGCTTGGATTGAATTCAACGGTTCCACCTTCACCTATCATGACCATCTTTCCCCATTGACGGGTAGCACGGATACAAAGCTGACGGCCTGAAGTATGCCCCGAACAGTCAACGGTTTTCTCAAATCCCTTGCCTTTGGTTTCAGCCATCACCTTTTCCATGGTGTCGGGTCCGGAGACATATACCTCATCGGCCAAACCAAGATCTTTGGCTATCTGGCATCGTTCGGCAACTGTATCGACTCCAATCAGACGTTGAGCTCCCATAGCTTTTGCCAGCATAAGGGCTGCCAGGCCTACAGGGCCTAATCCCGTAACCAGTACTGCGTCATTTCCGTTGATGCCTATCTTTTCCAATCCTTCGTATACAGTTCCAAATCCACAGGCAACTTGTGCACCATCGGTGTAAGTCAATTCGTCAGGTAATAATACCAGATCTTTTTCTTCGGCAATCATGTATTCGCTCATGCCACCATCACGTTGCCACCCATAGGCAGCCCGGGAAGGACTTGAACAAGAGATCATGTACCCACGGCGGCAATCGTTGCAACAGCCACAGCCTGAGATATGATAAACCACAACGCGGTCACCTTGTTTGAAACGTTTCATTCCTGGTCCGCAGGATACGATCTGTCCGGCAGGTTCATGACCTGCAATCTTGTTCTGATATCCTTCCGGTCCTTTTCCCAAATGTTCGCGATAAATGGCACGTATGTCGCTACCACAAATGGTGGATGATTTTACTTTAAGCAGTACTTCCCCATGTCCAGGAGTTGGAAATTCTACATCTTTGAAGACGACTGTGCTATTTCCGGGTAAAAAAGCACCTTTTGATTTTATTGTCATTGTTAGTTGGTTAATTGGTTATTAAGTTATTAAGTTAATTAGTTAATTGGTTGAATAAGTTGATTGAGTTGAATAAGTTAAATAAGTTGGAGAGGCTGAATAGGATTTTATTGAGTTTACTGGTTATTTAATTGGTTTACTAACCAATTAAATAACCAAGTGACAAACCAATTTGTTAATTAACCAATTAACTTAATCAACTTGATAAATCAACACGGCGTCACACCCTTTTTCAGAAGGATATTGCCATATTTAGCCGTTTCGCCGGTCATAACTACCGCAAAGACTGATTTGGTGCGTTCATAGAATGCAAAGCGGTCGATGCGTTCGATGGAAGGTGCACTGGGATTGGAAATATGTATGCTTTTCAGGTATGATTCTTCCACCTGAGGGTCGAGTGTGTCACCGGGTACTGCGGCCATCATTACTAACGGATGGGGTACGTAGGCATCCAGTTCAAACAATGGCAATATGGCTGCCAGCAATTCCGGGATACGCAGTCCGTCGGCCCGTAGGACACGTTCGTTGAAAGATTCTCCGGGGAAGTGCGCATCGGCGAGAATGATTTCGTCACCATGCCCCATGCGTGCCAAAACTGCCAACAGCTCAGGACTTATTAGAGGTGAAATTCCTTTTAACATAAGAATGAAGTTTTAGTGCACTTGTGTGCTTTATTATGAAATGATGGTTGAAACCTTGTATTTGAGACGTTGACACCTCGGAATTGTGTCGGAAGATTATGTTAATAATTTATTATTGTTGTGTATATTTCCCGTTTGTTTTGAAAAACTGAAAGAATATACCCTTTTTAAGAGGGAAAGTAGGGGAGACGAAGGATGGAATGAAAGTAGTCGGTAGTATTCCAGACTGGGAATACCAGTCTGAAAAATTAAATGAAACTATATTCATAAAAAGTTGAATAAGTCCGCCCCAAGCCCCTGAAGGGGATGTTAAGAGTTGTATCTTGAGATTAATTGGTTATTCATAATATGATGCTTAGGAGACGATGGTAATTCACATCCCCTTCATGGGCTTGGGGCGGTTAGTTTCTTAAGAGTAGGAAGTCGGTAGTAAATAAATTCCAGGATGATACAGATGGCGAGGCTTGAAAAAAGCTGTCGTGAATTATTTATGGGTATAAGCAAGCTTTTTACGCACTCCTGATTTTGAAGTGGAAAGTGATTGGTTGATATGTGGTAATTGGGCACTGAAATTCCCTTTCAGGTCAAGGCTGTCAGACGTTTTAAAGTTACAGGCAATATTGTAGATATAGGTGGAATGACTCACTGTATGACTCACCGTAAATGACCCATGGGAAATGAGTTTCATCGTCGAGTTAGCTGCATTATACTCGTAATACGAAATATAAGCGCCAATGGGATAAAGTGTATTGTCTACGGTATCGTTTTTCCCGGGGGCAACAGTAAATGGCTTCCCTGAGTCGTTAATCGTATAGGTTCCATCCTGAAGCAAGGTGTCGGTGGGTGCCTGAAAAACATCTTCCAGGAAGAGGAACTGCCCCAGGCCTGTCAGATTTCCAAGGGTGTTTAATTTCAGGGAGTCTGTGAAAAGTGAAACGGACAAGACGTTGTTATTGTTGCCGTAATTGCTATAATAGTTACCAAAGAACTCAGCATATCCCCACGAATAGGCGGGATTCTTTTCGTAAACCAATTGGTTATAAGCAGTTCCTCCACCACATGAAACGAGGAAAATGGTGAAAACGATTATCAGCAAGTTGTATATTTTCATCGATACTTGTTTTTTCAATAACGAAATTCAAGAGATTATGTTGTTTCTGTGGCTGAATATCCCGATTTTTAATCGGCTAAATTTTCATGTTTACGGATATATCTCACCGGATAGTAAGCTGCCATGAACCCCATAAAAAGTACTGTCACAAAAACCAATAATAAATCAGTCGGTTTGGTCAACACAGGATAGGCATCCACCACGTAACCTGTTCCAAGTTTGAGTATGCCGAAGTATTGTTGCAATAAACAGATGATAGCACCAAAGGCGATACCAGACACTGCACCTATAGCGGAGATCATCCATCCTTCGAACAAGAAAATGCGCTTGATGAGTTGATTATTTGCACCCAGATTCCGGAGTGTCTCAATGTCATCTTTCTTATCAATGATAAGCATTGACAAGGACCCAATAATATTAAAACTGGCTATCAACAATATAAAACAGAGGATGAGGTACGTGATCCATTTCTCTATTTTCATGATTTTAAAGAAACTCGCCTGCTGTTCGTAGCGGTCCTTTACCTGATAATGATTCCCTAGGAGTGATTGAATTTCATTCTGTGCTTTATCCTTATCAACTCCTTTATCCAGTTTCAATTCAATAGAAGATACAGTCGATTTTTGATATTCAAACAGATCGCGTGCCAGTGCTATGGACACTAATACATAATGGTCGTCGTATTGCAATTGCTTTACCGAAAAAATACCTGACACAAAAGTGCCCATTTGATTAAAACTGTTTTCCGGACGCAGGAGGTTGATCTTCGAAGTCCGTTTGGGGGCATAGATATAGAGCGGGTCAATAAAATGGGCTCCGAGTCCCAGTATGCTTGCTACCCCAACCCCTGGAACCGCGCGTTGAAATGCACCATCGTTCAGGATAAACTTACCATCATACATAATGCTGTCAATACGGGTCATCTTCTCAAAATCATCACTTACCCCCTTGATGGTGGCGGGCATTTGTTTGTTTTTGAAGCGCAGCAAGGCATTCTCTTCCACCACGTCGGTGAAATAAGCAACAGACTTCAACTTCCGGACCTTATTGAATTCCGGTGTGTTGTCTTCAAAAGTCTTCCCGTGCGTCAAGGTGATTTTTAAGTCAGGGTCGAAGGAAGAGAACATATCCGAAATCAACAGTTCAAAGCCGTTGAATACCGATAACACACATACCAGTGCCATTGCACCCACCCCTACACCGGCAGCCGAAATGCCTGAAATGATATTGATGGCATTATGCGACTTTTTGGAAAACAGGTATCGTTTGGCGATGCGAAATGAAAATGAGAATCCGCGAAATGAAGCTGATGTATTTTGAGGGTTATCCATGTCTCACGAACTATTCGTTTTCTTCAGTTGCCGGTCCGGGAGGATCACTCCTTAACAAGTTATCAATGTTTTCAAGATAATCGAGTGAATCGTCAATATGAAAAAATAATTCCGGAACTATCCGCAATTGATAACGAACCCTTTTCCCTAAATCATACCGGATAGCGCGCGTGTCTTCCTGAACACGTGCCAATACTGCCGTTGATTTATCACTTGGGAATATGCTTAAATGCGTACGGGCAATTCCCAGATCGGGACTGATACGCACAGAGGTAACCGTAATTAAAGTTCCCTGAATTTCACGGGCATACAACAAAAAGATTTCTCCCAATTCTTTCTGCAACATACGCGATATTTTTTGCTGTCTTGTAGTTTCCATTGTTTGTTATTGTTTTATTTTTAGCATTTTTCGAACTTTCAGGAATTGCCTGATATTCGTTAATTATTATTTCATTAGTACTTTTTCAGGTACTTCCGAAACCAAAGTTTAAATACAGGATCATTAAAAGTCACTGTTTTTCCTGTAACGTCAATCAATTCTTTTTTTTCAAGTGCATCTTTCAATCGTTTTATGTTGGCAGAAGTTCCTAACTGATACTTTTGAAGGATTTCACTTTTTGTAAATTCTGAACTTATATCATCGGCAACAGCCCGTAAGAAATTAATTTGAAACCCCGTTAATTCTTCCACATATCTGTAAAAGAGAATAGCATTTTGATTAAATAAATCCAGGACTGCCGAATCTATTTCTTCATTCTTTGTGACTTCTTCAGTTTTAAACCACACGTTCCAGGCTAATTGTTGTACGTAAGATGAATGATTCTCCACAGTTCGACAAATCATTTCAGCCTGGTCCGGACTTATCTTCTTGCCCGTTGATTCGAACCTTTCACAAATAAAATGTATCCAATCTTCAGTACTGATTTTCTGCAAAAAGAATACATCCCCAAATTTATAAAACGGCATGCTTTGCCTGGAGAAGAGTTCAGCCATTAAGTGTTTCTTACTGCCATATAAACAATATGAAACTTCTTTTTGAAGTTGCCATACTGATCGAAGTTTCTTTTGAAAATGAATATGATCAACAAATTCGCCTATTTGTTGAAACTCGTCAATACAAATTACAATCTTATAACCTTTATCCGTAGCAATTTTTTGAGGTAAATCGAGTATTTCGTCATTCAATTTAGGATTCGAGAAATCAAGCGAAACTGCAAAATCAGTTTGAGGATCCACACCAAAACTAATTTTTGGAATGAGTGCTGATAAAAAACGTTTGACATTTTCAACCCATTCTTCCCATTTCCCGGCAGTCTGTTTAATAACTTCAGTAGCAAAAAGCAACTGAAAATCTTCAGCATTACGGCATGAAAAAATATCTATGTTGACTACTTTCAAATTGCTTTCACGAGCTCTCGAACTTACTTTTTGCACCAACGAAGTCTTACCCCATCGGCGTGGTGAAATTACTATAGAGCTTACGCCATGTTTAAAATTAGCCAGTAACCGCTCGGTATCTTTAACTCGATTGGTAAATTGTTCATCTGAAGTGGCTGTACCAAAAACGAATGGATTACTCATAATACGCTGTTTTTGTTGCCAAAGATAAATCTATTTTTCTTCACATACAACATTGTTTGTAACAAAGTTGTATGTAACAAAGTTGTATGTAACTTATCATATTTAATATCAGTATAATAGAATTATAAAATAAGCTATTTCTGCACCAAAAAACTCTTCAGACCCTTCAAACCCTTCAAACGCGGAACGCAAAACATGGCACGTGGAACGTCTTCTAAATCTTCCACTCAAATCCGTCCTTGGTATCTTTAATTTCAAATCCGAGGGCTGTCAATTCATTCCGTATTTTGTCGCTGGTACCCCAGTCTTTATTTTGTTTGGCTTCCAGACGCATATTCAGCAAAAGATCAATGGCTTTTTTATAAGCATCATTATCTGTCGTTGATTCATTTTCGACGATCAATCCAAGAATGTCCTCCATGAATAGTTTGAATACATCATTCAGTTCATTCAAGTCAATTGCTGAAATGGTTTCCTTCCCATCGGAAACCAGATTGATCGGTTTCAACGCATCAAAAAGATAGGATATCACTATAGGTGTATTCAGGTCATCACACATGGCTTCTTCGCATCTTTCACGAAGTCCTGCCGTTTCAACAGTTGAAGCCGGTGAAGGTGTCAGTTTCTGTAATCTGGCATACCCCTCCATCAACCGGCTTAGTCCTTTTTCGGAGGCCTGCAATGCTTCACTGCTGAAATCAACAGTGCTTCGATAGTGTGCCTGAAGGATAAAGAATCTGACGGTCATTGGACTGAAAGCCTGAGTCAATAATGGATGTGAACCGGTGAAGAATTCTTCCAGGTTAATAAAATTCCCGAGTGATTTTCCCATCTTCTGTCCATTGATGGTGATCATGTTGTTGTGCATCCAGTACTTTACGGTTTCTTTGCCTAAAGCTGCTGTCGATTGGGCAATTTCGCATTCATGATGAGGGAACATCAAGTCCATGCCACCACCGTGGATGTCAAATTCTTCCCCCAGGTATTTGGTGCCCATAGCCGAACATTCCAGATGCCAGCCCGGGAAACCTTCACTCCAGGGTGCTTTCCAATGCATGATATGTTCGGGTGAAGCTTTTTTCCACAAGGCGAAATCCACACTGCGTCGTTTTTCACTTTGTCCATCAAGGCTGCGTGTTGATTCGAGCATGTCTTCAATGTTGCGGCCTGATAATTTTCCATATTGGAATTTCTCATTGTATTTCACTACATCGAAATACACCGAACCTTCACTGACGTAAGCATAACCGGCATCCAGTATTTTCTGTACAAAATCAATTTGCTCCATGATATGACCCGAGGCATGTGGCTCAATGCTGGGGGGTAATACATTCAACATTTCCATGGCTTTATGATAGCGATTCGTATAAAACTGCACTACCTCCATGGGTTCCAATTCATCCAGCCGTGCTTTTTTACCAATCTTATCTTCACCACTATCTGCATCATTTTCCAAATGCCCCACATCCGTTATGTTTCGAACATAGCGGACTTTATACCCTAAATGAAGTAAGTAACGAAACAAGATATCGAACGTGATGGCCGGACGTGCATGTCCTAAATGGGCATCGCCGTAAACCGTTGGTCCGCAAACATACATACCCACTTTATTTTCGTGAAGTGATACGAAAAGTTCTTTTGTGCGACTTAATGTGTTGTAAATGTAAAGCTTGTTTTCCATGATTAAATATATATTTTAAGAGGTAAGTGGTAAGAGGTAAGGAGTAAGTAGTAATAGTTCTTGCCTCTTACCTCCTGCTCCTTACTTCTTTATTAGGCAATTCCCCGTTGTTTTTTTAAATTTTCATAGGCTTCATTGACTGAACGGAATTTCTCGGTAGCCGATTTCTTTACATCTTCCCCCAAATCATTCACCTTGTCAGGATGGTATTTTTTAGCCATGTTTCTATACGCCTTTTTGATCTCATCATTGCTGGCGGTAGGTTCTATTTCAAGCGATTTATAGGCCCAGTCACGATCAATATGTTTCATGTACGGCGCTTTCACCGATTCAAAATCAAGTTGATCGATCCTGAATATATTGGCAATTCGTTGAATAGTAGCCAACTCCGAAGCAACCACTTCGCCATCGGCATAAGCTATATTAAACAACAAATGAAGCAGTTCAAGTTTAGACGAATAATTTAGATTCTGACTGATCTGCAGGGCTACTTCAGTTTCATCGATATCCTGATCAAGCAGGTTCTTTAATATTTGAAGTGCTTCAAGAGCGCCTTGTTCACCAAAGTTAGTCACTAAAAACCTTTTTACTACCGCAAGCTCAGACCGGTCAACGTGTCCATCTGCCTTCATAATACAAGCCATAAGGACTAACAGGCTCATCTTGAAATCCCCTTCGGTAGTACGATTTGGACTTAAAGTGGTTGTCATGCTGGTGATCGATCCATCGAACATCGAACCGAGTGTAAACCCAATTAATGCACCGATTGGTCCTCCCATCACAAACCCAAGGCCACCACCTATCCATTTTCCGTAACTTCCCATTAAAACAATTATTTTAGGGGTACAAAGATACGAAAAAGATGTTGAAATGTTTAAGAATATGCATTTCGCGTTTTTTCTGAAAAGCATAATTGATAAGTACACTATACATGTTGACATCTGATTCGACAATTATACATTGTGAATTATGCATTATGAATTGAAAATAGTACTTTTGCAAATGCATTGGTTCGCTCTTCCGGTTGACACGGAAAGTGATTAAAAGGGAATGCCGTGAAATTCGGCAACAGTCCCGCTGCTGTAAAATTCCTATATACCCGGAACGAAGTTAAATTTATTTGTCTGATCATCCGATGGTATATAAAAACTTATTGAACAACACTTTTGCCACTGGTATTGTCAGTGAACAGTGAACAAGAAACAGGGTTCAGAAAAAACTGATCACTGATCACTAATCACTAATCACTGTTATCGGGAAGGCGTTCAATATCGGAGTAAGTCAGAAGACCTGCCATGCACTAACAGTTTTCAATGCTTTCGAGGACAGAGCTAAGAACCAATATTGCACAAAGTTGCTTTGTTGATTTTTCTTTTCTTGCCAGCTATTTGGGTAATTATTTATACAAATAGATTGTATGCCGGCCTTTTTGTTTCATCACTTACGTATGGATAAGTTGCAACCATTTTTATGGTTGTTATTATTCCCATGCCTGCTGGTGGCCCAAAATCCTCAACACATCGACACTGTTAAGACGCATGCCATACGGGGAGTAACCGTTACCGAGAAGTATCTCGATTCAGAAGTTCGTTCCACCACTCCACTTCAGATACTGTCTTCGAAAAGCATCGAAGGACTCAATGTATTGCAGGTTTCTGATGCCGTAAAGTATTTCTCCGGTGTATCCGTCAAAGATTACGGAGGAATAGGAGGGTTAAAGACTATTTCTGTGCGTAGCCTGGGCGCAAATCACACCGCAGTGAGTTATGATGGCATCACCTTAACCGACAACCAGACAGGACAAATTGATTTAGGGCGGTTTTCGCTTGATAATGTGGATCTGATTTCACTCTCCAGTGGGCAAAGCGACAATATATTTCAACCGGCCCGACTCTTTGCCTCTGCCTCCGTGCTGAATATCCGGACATTATCACCCGAATTCGCCAATAATAAAAGTACTAACGGGAAAGTCTCCCTCAAGTACGGTTCATTTGGGTTGATAAACCCATCCCTCTGGCTGGAAGGTAAAATAAACCCTAAACTTTCTGCGTCATTCAGCAGTGAATGGTTGTCGGCAAATGGGCAATATCCTTATGTACTCAATTATGGTCGCTCTTCAAAAGATTCAACCTCCAGGGAGATACGCCAGAATACTGATGTAAGGAATTTAAGACTCGAAGGTTCTTTATACGCCAGCTTTTCAGAGAATGAAAAAGGATATATCAAGGGGTATTTCTACCAGTCGGAACGAGGATTGCCCGGTCCTACCATTTTTTACAATAACGAAAGTTCCTCTAAACAACGTATTTGGGATAATACCTTTTTTACACAAGCTCATTACGAAAAGGAATTTTCAAGGTTATGGGCATTTCAGGCAAATGCAAAATATAATAGCGGCTACATGCATTATCTGGACCCTACCTACCTGGGGCTGGATGGAAAACTCGAAAACATATACCGGCAATCAGAGTACTACGGATCGGCTTCTGTTCTTTTCAGAGCCATGGATAATTTATCCTTTTCAGCTTCAACCGATGGTTCAATAGCCACACTCACTTCCAATGATTCTATTCCAACCAGGCTTGCCTGGCTAACAGTTGTAGCTGCTAAATATGTTACTAATCAGGTGCTGGCTACTGCCAGCGTGTTATCTACAGAAGTACATGAAACTGTAAAAGCTGGGACGACCTCTAAAAATTACAGTCAATTATCCCCTTTCGTAAGTCTGTCGGTCAAACCATTTAAGAATAATGATTTCAGGATACGTATGTTTTACAAGAATATTTTCCGCTTACCATCCTTCAATGACTTGTACTATAACCAGGTAGGTAACCGGAACCTGAAGCCTGAGAAAACAAACCAGGTTGATATGGGACTGACTTACAGCCTGTCAGTAAACAATTGGTTACCCTTAATGACCCTTACCCTCGATGGGTATCACAATGATGTGACGGATAAAATAGTGGCTTACCCCAATAAAGATACTTTTTCATGGACTATTCTCAATTATGGGAAAGTGGTAATGAATGGCCTTGATCTGACTGCCGAAACAACGATTCAACCCTGGAAGAAAGTGGGTGTTTTACTGGGTACAAATTACACATACCAACGGGCGCTGAATGTGACAAGCCTTACCGATGGGACTTACAATAACCAGTTACCATACACTCCACGTATATCCGGCTCAGGAAAAGCAGGAATTGTCACTCCCTGGTTGAATATCTCATATTCTTTGTTGTGGTCGGGGCACCGCTATGCAGTGAATGAGAATTATGCAGAAAACAGTTTGCCTGCTTATTTTGATCACAGCCTGTCTATCAATCGCAGTTTTCAAATAAACAACTATTTACTGCATGCAAATGTGGAGGTACTTAATTTGTTGAATACAAATTATGAAATAGTCAGATGGTTCCCCATGCCGGGTCGATCAGTCCGTGCAACCGTCTACGTCAAATTCTAATTAAATAAATTGCGGTCTACCTCATTGAAATTCGTAATAATCTCATAGTGGAAACGGCTATAGTTTTCTCCATAAGAATTTACGATATAAATTTTCCCTGCACCGGCATTTTTAGCGGATAGAATTCCTGCCACTGAATCTTCGAAAATAACCGTTTCGTTTGGAGGTAATTCAAGCTTCCGGGCTGCTGCCAGAAATATATCAGGATGAGGTTTCCCCTGAAGAGTGCCATCGTTGTACACTACTTTATCCAGGTTGAACCACCGATCTAATTTCATGTTCTCGAAGTAAAAACTTACATTTTCAATTCCCGCTGAGGTTGCTATGGTGAATGGAATCCCGGTTGCTTGCAGGTAATTGAACAAGTCCTCTGCACCTGGCGCAAACTCCAAATCATTGACACAAAGATTTCTGTATATCAGTTCTTTATCCTGAGAGAAATCTTGTATGTCCTTTTCGCTGAGCTGACTCCCAAAGATACTCTGCATGATATCCCGGTTTGTCTGACCATGGATTTTTACACGCTTTTCCTCATCGCTGAGTTTAAGTTCATGTTTTTCCAGGAAAATATCAAAAGCAAGATCATGGAAAGCAGTATCCCAAAACAATGTACCGTTAAAATCAAAGATAGCTCCCTTCATACTCTATTTGTTGGAAGTACATAGTTTTTGAATGGTCAGCTTTCTGAATTCACAAGGCTTGCCTTCATCCTGAAAACCGATAAATCCTTTCGTAACACTGAGTCCTGAGAGGCTGTTTTGTAACAATCCATTTACATAGACTTTGAGTGAATTATCCTGGCACACAACCTTCATGGTGTTCCATTCTCCTAATTGTTTTTCATTGGAGGGTTGCATCTTCTTCACAGTGAATTTCACATTATCCGTTAATTCCTTGGCATTTAAACCGCTCATACAAATAATATCTCCGGCAGCACCAGCTTTTAGTTGTGACTGGTAACAGGGTGGCCACACCGAATCTTTTGCTTGAATATGTATCAATACGCCGTTGTTTTCCATCGATTTTGTCCAACGCCATTCCACATTGAGTTCATAGTTCGAATACGTTTTTTTTGTTCGTATGTATCCGCTCGATTGGCCTGTAACTTGCATGATGCCGTTATCCATGATAAATACATCGGATAGTTTGAGACTTTTGTCATTTAACACTGAAACCCAGTTAGCTGTATCCGATTTGGTAAAGAAAGAAGATTCAACTGACAGTTTTTCAGTTTTCTGAGAAAAAGTTGAAGCAGTGAACAGTAATAAAAAGGCGGACAAGGTTCCGATCAATTGAGTTTTCATGATAGTTTTTTTGATTTGGATTCCCCTCTCGTAAATAAAAAAGGGCCTGTAGAATAGGCCCCAAAATTAAAGAATAATTTCTAAATACGGTTATAAACCAGTAAAAGTCAGTTAAAGTTTTTCAGCAGCTGTTCTATCCAGGTAAAAATGAGCCGGATAGGTTCGTGCATGAATATAGGATGCCGGATAGTTCTCAAATTCAGGTTCCCGGTGAATGATCTGTTTCAGGATGTCAGCCTTAGAGGAACCGGTGATTAAGAAAATTACCTCATCCGCCTGATTGATAATGTGACCGGTAAGGGTAATCCGCTTTTGATTCGAAACAGGATGTACCGAAACAGCTACGAACTGGTCGGAATCTATCAGACTCAAATCGTTGGGAAAAATAGAGGCTGTATGCCCATCATCGCCCATACCCAGTAATATCAGGTCAAACTTGGGAAGCCCGTTACGGGATGGAAGTTGTGTTTCGAGGGTATTTTGGTAACGACGTGCTTCTATTTTAGGGTCAATTTCTCCTTGTATGGGGAAAATGTTTGCATCATGAATCGGTACATTTTTCAACAAATGCTCATACGTCATCCCATAGTTGCTGTCAATGTTGGTGGGTGGAACGCAACGTTCATCCACCCAGAATAGTCGTACGAAATGCCAGGGGATCGTATCAGCGTATTCGTTTGCCATCAGATTGAACAATAATTTGGGGGTACTTCCGCCCGACAAAGCGATATTCAATGGAAGAGACTGCTTTATTTTCTCCTTCGCTTTTTCCTGAATTAAATTAGCCACCGCTCGTGCCGTGTCTTCCGGAGTTTCGTAAATATGCAAATTCTGATTCATGATGGTTTAGGTGTTGAATCGTTTAACTCAATATTTATAACTCAAACTGGGTTAATAGTTGCACTTTCATTTCATGATGTTTCAAATGTTTTATTCTGTCTTGAACTTCTTAAATGGAGCACGCCATTTCAATTCCTTATTTTCAAAAAGGGCATTTGCTTCCTTCGGTCCCCAGGTATTACATTCGTAGAAATAGAGTGGGATATCCGGATTTTTCTTCCATTCTGCCAGGATAGGATCCACAAATTTCCAGCTTGCCTTCACCCCATCAGCACGGGCATAGAGTGTGGAATCGCCAATCATGCAATCCAGTAACAATCGCTCATAGGCTTCCGATATTTTATTGACAGCCAGATCGGAATAATGGAACGCCATGTTCACATTTTGAACCTTATAACCCGCACCGGGTATTTTCATCCCGAAATCAACGGCTACCCCTGCATCCGGGCTGATACGAAGTATGATCATGTTCGTCGACTGGGCTACACATCGTTGTTTGAATAATTGATGCGGTGCCGGTTTCAAATGAATGACCACTTCGGTCACACGTTCGGGCAAACATTTTCCGGTACGTATGTAAAATGGAATATCACCCCAACGCCAATTGTCGACGAATACCTTCATCGCTACAAAGGTTTCTGTTTTTGAGTTTGGTGAAACATCTTTTTCCTGCCTGTATCCTTTGTGTATCTCGTCATCCACCATCGTTTCAATATACTGGCCCCGTACCACATGCCGGGCTACATCTGCCGGTTTGATGGGTCGCAATGACTGCAATACCTTGACACTTTCATTTCGTATCGATTCAGAATCAAAAATAGACGGAGGCTCCATGGCAACAACTGCCAACACCTGTAACAAGTGATTCTGAATCATATCCCGAATGGTCCCTGAAGTATCGTAGTATCCACCCCGGTTACCGACTCCTATTTTTTCAGAAGCCGTAATCTCAACCCTATCCACATATTTCCGGTTCCATATTGGTTCGAAAAACCCATTCGAAAAGCGGGTAACCATGATGTTCTGAACGGTTTCTTTCCCCAGGTAATGGTCGATCCGGTATATCTGGTCCTCATTGAATCCCAGGCGAAGTTTTTTATCCAGTTCCACTGCCGAATCGAAACTATAGCCGAAAGGCTTTTCAATGATAATCCGTTTCCAACCATCCGTTTCGGTGTTTAAGTTGTATTTGATGAGATGAGCGGCTACAACTTCGTACAGGAACGGTGGAATCGAAAAATAATAGATGATGTTCTTAGGTATTTCCAGTGAAGATGAAAGCGTGTCAAGATAGGCCTTTAATTCACCAAAATCTTCTTCCGTTTGATTGTTTACTTTCTTATAATACATGTGCTCAAGGAAACTCTGCATCCGATCAGGATTTTCTTCTGCAGGTTCCCTTGCAAACTCGACTAAGGATTTTGCAACATCCAACCGGTTTTGTTCCTCTGTTTTTTCCAGGCTTCCCGCACCTACTAAAGCAAAGCGTTCGGGTAACAAATTATCCAGGTATAATTGAAAAATTGCAGGTAATAATTTACGTTTCGCCAAATCACCGTTCGAACCGAAAATCACAAGTATCTGATTCTCCTCCGGATTTTTTCGGTTGTTTCGTTTAGTTATTTCATCCATTTATAATAGCATTTTTGTATTCTATAACAGTTTGATTGTAAAATCGTTCAAAAGTAAGCAATTAAATCACGTCTATTAACGCTTTAGTCCTTTTTTACTTTATTCAAAACCATTTCTTTCGTTTAAAAAACCAAAGCATGCCAAGGGTTGTGAACACCATGATGGCCCACATGATGTAATAACCATAGCTCCAGTGGAGCTCCGGAACATTTACAAAATTGGTACCGTATACTCCCACAATAAAGGTGATGGGAATGAATATAACAGAGATGATGGTCAGTACCCGCATAATTTCATTTAGCTTGGTACTCATGGAAGAATGATAAATATTAAGTTGATCATATAGAATTTCCCGGTAGCTGTCGGTAAGTTCGGAAGCCTCGTTGATATTATCCTGCAATTCCTTGTAGTGCACGTTGTTTTCTTCGTGTATAAACTCCGATTCCAGCTTAATCAGATTTAGGATCATCTCCCGTGCCGGTTTGATGTTCTTTCTCAAAAAATTCAATTCCCGTTTAAAAGAATTGATGTTATCCAGCAATTCTTTCCGGGGATCGTTGGTCATATCCTCCTCCAGATTCTCTATTTTATCCCCAAGTATCCCAATGACATAAATATAATTGTCAACCACTACATCCAATAGTGCGAATGCCAGATAATCGGAACCTGATATGCGAATTTTGTTCTTATGCTTGCGGATTCTTTCGCGAATGGGCTCGAATACTAAGCCCGGCTTTTCCTGGAAGGATATAAGGGTGTTTTCTTCTATGATGAGACATAGATTGTCCACCGACAATGTGTCATCTGTCTCTTTGTATTGCATCATTTTAATAGTCACAAAGAGTCCGTTTTCAAACTCCTGAATCTTCGGAGGTGACAATGGATTCATGACATCCGAAAGAATATTTTGTTCTATCTGAAATAAATGTGCCAGATTTTCCATCAGTTCCACATTGTCCAGGCCATCAATATTCAACCAGGTTAACTTTTTCGACTTTTTCAATGCCCGCAACTCCTCGGTGCTACTTATTTCCAATTCGGTGACATCTTCCAGGTTGAAATCCATTGCCCGCAACAGAATCTTATCGGTTTTCTTTTCGCCCCTGAATACTAAAGCATACGGTGACAATCCGATGTGTTCCTTTTTCTTTTCTATATATCTCGACATTTTCTTTGTTTATTTCAGTTGTATCTTTTGCTTTTTACATATTCTTTTTTCCGAAATCTCAACGCACTCCAATCCTCATCTATCGATATCTGACGCACCGGTACTAAATTGAAAGGAGCCATAATCTCCCAGCTGGTGTCGCGGTTGAAATCACAGGTGTATTTCTTAGAAGTGCCTTTGGGATATGCCAACCAGAAAATTGCATCCCCCTTCAGGCATGGGGTCACTTTCCTTGCCACCTCTTCCAAATCGGCACGAAGTGTCGTAAACACCACTACAAATTCGACACTATCATCCGGTTCAACTTCTTTTCTCACCATAATTTCAGGGGAGAGGGTGGCAAGTAACTCTTCAAACATTTCAGGCTGACTGAGGACATACATCGATTGACCTGCTTTGTAATTCAGTTTTGTAAAGATAGAATCCATTTTCTTTGTTTTTTAGTAAATCATGAATTATCTGAATGCAGTGATCTCTTTTAGGGCAATGTAGAAAAACCTGATGGCCGACAATAACAGGGGTGTACCCATGGCAATGTAGAAAAGTGCTAGATACTCGATAGGTACTATTCCGGACATTCGAAGCGAAATGCCGCAACAGATCATCAGACCCATCAGTATGTAGCTACGTCTATTAAAAAAAGAGAATATACCCGGACGTTCAGCAGGTAAGTTCAATATCCGGTGAATATGTGTGGCTGAGATTTTAGCGAACATGAACAGATAGAAAAATACACCGGCTATAACACATCCTATTTCTTGGGGTACATTCGGAGTGTTATAATATCTCAGGATCGAAACACCACGAAATAACAACATGCCACCGGCAAATGTCCATACCACGGCTGCTACCAGTAATAAATGACGTTTTGGTATGCCGGGATTAATGATCCGGAGAAAAGAGTGATTCAGGTTCATAAACTCTCTGATTTGAAATGTAAAAGTACATTTTATTTTGAAACTGGAATCAATAATTTAATAAAAGGCTTTCACGGGCCAGTTTTAAATATACTTAAGTAAGCGAAACAAAATAATGTCCTATTTATAAATTGAAGAATAAGATAAGATTAGAACGTGGATTAACGCGGATTTAGCGGATTAATACGGATTTTAATTCCAATAAATTGGAATGATACAAAGATGGAAGTCTTTATCATTCATACTTGCAGGAAATTAAATCCGTATTCAAAATCCGTTACTATATTCTTATTTGCGTAAATCCGCTGTATCCGTGGGAATCCGCGTGCTATTCTTTATTCAAATAGGACAATCTATAATTCTTAATACTTAAAATGATAATTCACAGCTTCTCCTCTTTCAGTATTTCTCTTTATCTATTCACTGCCCACTTTATGCCTAATCTATGCCCAGTCTTATCTTGTTCTAGGATAACCAAGGGATAACCAAGGGATAACCAAGGTATAACCAAGGTATAACCTATATTTAATTAGATATGGATTATCCCTGGGTTATCCTTGAATTACTCCTGATTATAGCATTGTTTTACCTAAAACCGGCATAAAGAAGGATAAGGAGCGGTATAGAGTCGGTATTAACTTGTTTTTTGCAAGAGGTAAGGAGTAAGAGGTAAGCAATGAGCAAATAAGCAATGAGCAAAGTGAAAATAGTGACGAAGTAAAACAAGAAAATAGTTATCAAATAACAAATTGCTAATTAACCAATTAACTAATCAATTACTTAATCCATTAACCGATCAGCCAGAACCAGTCAACGAATCCACCAATTAACCAATCAACCAACCCACCTTTCGAGTGGCACAATTTGCCGTCTTTTGTGCAGGTCGTATTTTTTTGCTACTTTTGCACAAAATTATATCTATGACGTTTGATATTGTAATTGTTGGATATATTGCCGGGATTTGTACTGCATTAGCTCAGTTTCCACAAGCCCTGAAAGTCATTAAAACGGGTGAAACCCAGAGCATTTCGATCGGAATGTATTCGATCATGACGTTGGGTATCTTCTTTTGGTTTTTATATGGAGTCCTGCTATCCAATATTCCCATGATGCTGGCTAATGGTGTTTGCCTTGTTCCATCAGTCTATATTCTCTTTATTACAGTGCGCAATCTATTAAAAGCAAAAAAACTATTGGTATGAAACGCATACAGATTATCAACGGACCCAACCTGAACTTGCTGGGGAAGCGAGAGCCCACAGTGTATGGAAACAAATCTTTTGATTCGTATCTACAGGAATTAAAAACGTTGTATCCGGATACACAGTTGGATTATTTTCAATCGAATACAGAAGGAATCATCATTGATAAACTTCAGGAAACAGGCTTTTCGTACGATGGAATCATCCTGAACGGAGGTGCTTACACGCATACATCCATTGCCATTGCCGATGCCATTCGTTCCATAACCGTTCCTGTGGTGGAAGTTCATATCTCCAATGTATTTCAACGTGAAGACTATCGTCATCATTCGTTCCTGTCGGAAGTCTGTAAGGGTTGTATTGTCGGATTTGGATTCGACTCCTACCGTTTGGCGGTGGAAGCCATATTACATTTCTGATAATTTTTTAGTTTTATTCATAATTTTACTTGCCATCTCTACTCGGGTCATTTCGTCAGAGTAGATTAATAATAAATAATTTTTTTATGTCGAAATCAACCAAAATTGTAGCAACTATTAGTGATAGATGTTGTGAAGTAGAATTTATCCAGGCCTTGTTTGATGAAGGAATGAACGTAGTACGTATGAACTCGGCCCACTTACAGGCGGAAGGTTTTACAAAGATCATTACCAATGTACGTGCTGTCAGTAATCAAATAGCCATCCTGATGGATACCAAAGGCCCTGAGGTTCGTACCACAGTAGCCGAGAATGATGAAATTAAGCTCCATACCGGCGACCTGGTACAGATAGTTGGTAATCCCGAACAGATGTCCACTCACGAATGCATCGCTGTGAATTATCCTTTCTTTGTGCGTGATTTAAAAATAAATGATGATATCCTGTTTGATGATGGTGAAATTGAGTTGGTAGTTGAATCAAAAGACGAAACGCATTTGTATTGCAGGGTGTCGAATGATGGGGTGCTGGGAAGCCGCAAAAGTGTCAATGTGCCGGGTGTGAGAATCAACCTGCCTTCCCTGACTGAGAAAGACAGGAAGAATATCCTTTTTGCCATTGAGAACGACCTTGATTTTATTGCGCACTCTTTTGTGAGAAATAAACATGACCTGCTCGATATTCAAAACATACTCGATGCCCACAATAGCCCGATCAAAATTATCTCGAAGATTGAAAATCAGGAAGGTGTCGATAATATCGACGAAATCCTGCAATATACCTACGGAGTAATGATTGCCCGTGGTGACCTGGGAATAGAAGTAGCTCAGGAAAAGATACCCGGCATTCAACGCCGTTTGATCCGCAAGTGTGTGGTAGCCCGCAAACCGGTGATTGTAGCGACTCAAATGCTGCATACCATGATTAAAAACCCAAGGCCTACCCGTGCTGAAATTACCGACATTGCCAATGCCATTTATTACCGCACCGATGCCTTGATGTTGAGTGGCGAAACTGCCTATGGTAAATATCCGATTGAAGCGGTACGCACCATGGCTAAAGTGGCTGAAGAAGCTGAAAAGACCAAACTGTCGGAAAATGATATTCCAATTCCATTAAGTACCAGCGATATTACTTCATTCCTGGCCAATGCAGCCAATGAAGCCAGTACCAAAATAGGTACGAAAGCTATTATTACCGATACCTACAGTGGAAAGACCGCCCGTCATTTATCGGCCTATCGTGGAACGAATCCTATTTTGGCTATCTGCTATCACGAACGTTCAACCCGTGAACTGGCATTGTCGTATGGCGTTTTTCCAATGTTCCAGAAAGAAATTGGTAACACCCAACAATACTTCATCACAGGACTAAATGAGTTTATCAAAAAAGGCCTGCTGCATCCCGATGACTATGTGAGTTATTTAAGTGGCAGCTTTGGTGAAGGATTTGGAACAACTTTCCTCGAAGTGAACCGGGTTGATAAAATCCTTGAATCACGTGAGAAATACATTCTCCCTAATTTTTAATTTCTTTTTATACTGTACTAAAAAGGTAGTTTAGATTATTTAACGAATAGATTTTAACAACAAATTAAACTCTTTCCCCGTTTGATAGTCTAAACTTTCCGTGTGTCCGATAATCCCATTCATTTTTAGGATTGAATCCCGGTAACCTCCCTTTTTTTAAAGTATAATGTTTGATTAGTTTTAAATTCTCGTTTAGTTTATTCATATGAAAAAGATTTTTTTGTTTTTTATGTTACTTACTCTTGCCTTGCCAATGATGGCCACCCAAGGCATTAAAGGATCCATTGTGGATGCCGGGGATCAGACTCCACTCGATTTTGTAAATATCACATTATTCAAACAAGGTTCCATGAAACCGGTTACCGGTGTAGCCACTGATTCAAACGGTGCCTTTACGATCCCTTCCGTAGAAACCGGAAAATACAACCTACGCATAAGTTATGTGGGTTTTAACACCATTAACAAAATGGTGGAAATAACCACTGCCAATGTAAACCTCGGAGTTATCAAAATGGACGCCGACAGCAAGAAGTTAGGCGAAGTGGAAGTTGTAGGGCAGGGTTCCCAAATGCACTTTGATGTAGATAAGAAGGTCTTTAGTGTCGACCAGAATATTGCTGCTGCGGGTGGTTCGGCCACTGATGTATTAAAAAACATTCCTTCGGTGACGGTCGATAACCAGGGAAATGTGTCGCTTCGTAAAGACGGGAATGTGGAAGTATGGATTAACGGGAAAGCTTCAGGGCTCACTGCCGATAACCGTGCCCAGGTGTTGCAGCAAATGCCCGCCGAAAGCATTGAATCAGTGGAAATCATGACCAACCCTTCTGCCAAGTACAATCCGGAAGGTTCTGCCGGAATCATCAACATTGTCATGAAGCAAAATCATAAAGCCGGATACTATGGAAGTGTCACCGGCGGCATTACTACTCCGGACAATGGGAAGCTGGGTAAAAACCTGGGGGCGAGTATTAATTATACCAGCAGCAAGGTGGATGCCTACATCAACCTGGGTTACCGTGCCATGTCTTTCGAGGGTGGCGGTACTACCAACCGTAAGAACTTTGTGGGAACCGATACCACCCAGTTAATCCAGAAAAATACTATGAATACTTCTTTTTCCGGTCTTTTTATGCGTGCCGGGTTCGACTATCATTTGGATAAACAAAACACGGTGGGTCTGTCGGGATTTGGAATGGCAGGCAAGGGAAACCAGAACACCTCCATTCAGAATGTCCAGTCTGACCTTGCGACACTCTTGCCGACAAGGGATTACAGCCAGGTAAATACCGGGAATGGCACACGTCCGAGCCTGAACCTGAACCTGGATTATCATCATGATTTCGATAAGAAAGGTTCGAATTTAATTGCTAATCTCTCATATTCCAATCACGACAGAGGTGGTAACAATACGTATCTTCAAAATGATGCCATCAGCAAGGCTATCTCGAATATCACTCAGATCACCGACAGTAAAAATACAGAGTTAGAATTTAAACTCGATTACACCAACAAACTCTCTGAAAACACAAAGCTGGAATCCGGTTGGCAGAGTGATGTCAGCAACAGGCTCAGTACTACATCAGGGGTCGATAATCCAACAGCCTCTAATTTACTCACTTCGTCGATTGATATACCCTCTTATTATGATAAATTTAATTACGACGAACAAATCCATGCCGCCTACATGACTTTTGGCAGCCGGTTCGATAAACTGACTTTCCAACTTGGACTGCGGGCTGAATACTTCACCAGTTTATCAACGATCACCTCAAGAACCGCTTTAGAATTAGATTCTGTACAGCAGATTCCAAGGAAGAACCTGTTTCATTTGTTTCCCAGTTTCTATCTGACGTACAGCTTGCCGAACAGCAGTGAGTTGCAGTTTAATTACAGCAACCGGGTGAATCGTCCACGTGGCCAACAGATAAACCCTTTCAAGAATTTTTCCGATTCTACGAATATCAGCTATGGTGATCCGGGTCTGGCACCTCAATATTCCTCTTCCCTGGAGTTGAACTATGTTAAGAGCTGGGATGCCCAAACGCTTTCTACATCGGTGTATTATCATAATACGGCTGATGTGATTCAAAACGTCAGGTATCTAAATGGCAAGACGTTGGAAAGTACCTATCATAATGTAGGTACTTCGCAGAATACAGGACTGGAACTTATTTCAAAGAACCGCCTGTTTCGGATCTTAAACCTGACTTCTACCTTTAACGTGTATTATAGCACGTTGGATTCGGCTAGTTTCGTAAACATTTATGATAAAACTATAGGGATCAAGGGTAGCAGCAATTTATCCTGGAGTGCCAATGTGATGGCAAACTTCATGCTGAGCAAGACCTTCTCGGGACAGATCACCGCCGAATATGAATCGCCCCAGTTGATTGCACAGGGTACCGAGAATGCCAAGTTCTCCATGGACCTGGGTATCCGTCAGACGTTCATGAATCGTAAACTGAGCGTGAGCCTGAATGTACGTGATTTGCTGAACTCCGATCGTGACAATCAAACTACCTCGGGAGCAGGCTTTTCTCAAACCACTTCCTCCTACTTCCATGGCCGTATGTTCGGAGTATCCCTGAGCTATAACTTCGGGAATACAAAACCTAAACCTGCTGACATGAAGAAGAAAGAAGGCGGTGGCGATATGAACATGGATAACGGGGTGGAATAATCTCTTAAATTAAACATCATAAAAAAGCGTGAATCGGATTATCTCCGCTTCACGCTTTTCCTATATGTATAAAGTTCCTTTTAAATTAAAATTTCACCTTTTTGTTCTAAAACTAAATTTAAAAGATCTATTGAATATTATCGCT
>CAIYOZ010000182.1 GCA_903927945.1 uncultured Bacteroidales bacterium
CTCCTGATAATTTATCTGTCAACATTGGAACCGTTGAACTCGAAACCACTTCAACCAATCTTAATGTGGTGAACATTACAGGCTCTAAAGATCAGGTTGAATATAATCTGGATAAGAAAGTGATCAATGTGGATAAAAACTTATTGTCAACCGGGGGCACAGCATTGGATGTTATGCAAACTATTCCTTCTGTGAATGTTGATATTGACGGGACTGTTAGTTTGCGTGGTTCGAGCAACGTCACCATTTTTATTGATGGACGACCTTCCGGTCTCACGAGTTTGGATCAGATGCCTGCCAACATGATTGATAGAGTTGAAATCGTTACCAATCCTTCCGCCCGCTACGATCCGGATGGAATGTCGGGCATTATTAATATTGTAACCAAACGTAAAAAAGAAGCCGGCTATAATGGTATGGTTTCGGCAAATGCCGGTAGCAACGGACAATATGGTGGTTCTGTAAACCTGGGATATAATCATAAAAAAATCAACCTCTTTACTAACATTGATTTTCGGCATAACCGTTTCAAAATGACCAATAATACCAAGCGCGATCTTTTTACGAATGATACAACCACTTATTTTGATCAATTTAATAACTCGCTTCGGGCAGGTAATTACGTTAATTTTAAAGCAGGCGCCGACTATTTTATCAATTCAAAAAATACTCTTTCTTTTTATGGAGTTTATAATATTAGAAAGGGGAATTCAACGGATACTACCGTTTATAAAGATTATGACTTTAACCATTTTATTACTGATTTTTATAAAAGAGGCAACAATGGGAAACAACAAAACGGAGGTTTCGAACTCAACATGGACTATAAAAAAACCTTTAATAAAAAAGGGGAGGAGTTGACCGGCAATTTGTTTTATTCGAACACGAATGGAACTTCCACTTCGGATTTGAATACCCTTTCTTTTAGTCAGGCTTTAACTCCAATTGATAGTACGCTTCTGATGCAAAGTACCAGAAATTATAATAAAAATCTTACCTTTCAGGGGCAGGTTGATTTTGTGTGTCCTATGGACAAATGGGGGAGGATAGAAACAGGATATAAAGGTTCTTATAAGAAAAATGAGAATGATTATGCCCTTAATAATTTATTGATTGACAGTTGGCTAAGGGACACTTTATCGAGCAATGATTTTGCTTACTCCGAGCAAATTCATTCTGCTTATTTCATCTATGCCAACAACATAAAGAAATTTCAGTTTCAGCTAGGGCTTCGTGCTGAAGAGGCTATGACCATTTCGAATCAACGTACAACTGATACAATCTTTAAGCACAATTACTTTCAACTTTACCCCACAATTCATTTGAAATATGCTTTCACAGAACACGATGCTTTGCAAATCAGCTATAGCCGGAGAGTAAATCGTCCGCGTTCTAATTCATTGAATCCCTTTGTTAACTACACCGATCCTATGAATATCAGCTTTGGGAATCCCATGCTTGAACCGGAATTCACCAACTCATTTGAATTAGGACATTTGATTGATTTTAAATCTACCACAATCAATACAACTTTATTTTACCGCGAGACGGTAAATATGATTACCCGTGTGGTTTCTCTTGATAGCCTGGGTGTTTCGCGAAGCACTTATGCCAATCTGGATAAAGGCAGTTCGTTTGGAGTTGAATTAATTCTGTCGCAGGGAATTTTTAAATGGTGGAAGGTAAATGC
>CAIYOZ010000183.1 GCA_903927945.1 uncultured Bacteroidales bacterium
CAACAACCATTCGGTGATATCGCCCGTGCTAAATTGCACTTTTTGAAGGGTGGCATAATATGCTTTTCGCTCCACGGATATTTGACTGGAAAGACTGTAAAATCGCTGTGAACTTTGGTCAGAGCGCGCAAGCAATAAATCTGAAATAGCTCTGGCTATGCGTCCGTTTCCATCGTCGAATGGGTGAATGATGATAAACCAAAAATGAGCTATGGCAGCTTTGAGTACCAGGTCAATTTTTGTATCCATGTTCAGCCAGTTTAAAAACTCCTCCATATAGCCTTCTACCTGTTCCGGGGGTGGAGCTTGAAAATGCACTTTTTCTTTTCCCATTGCTCCCGAAATTACTTGCATCTCACCCTTGCGGTAACAGGCGGTATCAATTTTATGCATCCCACTTCTACCCGTTGGGAAAAGTGCAGCATGCCATCCAAATAATCTTTCGTCGTCGACAGGTTGTTCGAAATTTTGTGTAGCATCCAGGAGCATCTCCACCACACCTTCCACATCACGGTTAGCAGGGACCATACCAGCGTACTCCATTCCTAACCTGCGGGCTATGGATGAACGCACCTGTTCGTAATTGAGGATTTCACCTTCAATCTCAGAAGAACGAACTACATCAAGTGTCAAAGAGCTAAGAATCGTTTCTTCTTTTGCGGTGAATCCTACAGCACTCATTTGCCCCTCTAACTTCCCTTGTAAATGGCGTACTTTGCCCAATAACAATTGTATTTCTTGCTCATTCCAAGTGAAATGTGGCCAATTAGCCGATTGGTAGATATACTTTTGCATACTTGAGTTTTTTGAAAGTCTGCGGCAAATACACACATTATTCACCGCATATATAATGCGAATAGCCGTTTTTTTCACCGCATTGTATATTATGGCTATTCACAGATTTCAAGTTTTCACCTTATCACCGAAGTGTGCACGTATCCGGCAGATATATCTTTAGCTGTTCAGCGCCACCCACACCGAATTCGAAACCTTTCCCCCATCCCCACTCCGTACAAATACATAGCAGCATACCACCTGTTCGGCTTTCAGGTCCGGGTATTTCAGCTGGAGGGTTCCCAAGCAATTGTATTTTAAAGATATTTCTCAAGTAACTTTTCCAAAACACTTATATAATAAAATGGTACATTAAAAAGTCTAAACTCTTTCCCATCGATTGTTTTTACAGGGTCAATTGAGAAAGGTTTTGACCAGATACGCACTGCTATATCATGATTCGTTCTATTCATAAATTGGTGCAATGAACGCAAATGTGCATTTGTACCCGATTTTACTTCAATTGGAATAGCCTTTCCTTTAAATTCAATAATAAAATCAACTTCTGCAGTTGACTGATACTTCTCTTTTACCCAGTATTGTCGATGACCTGAAACATGTGTTTCTAATGCCAGTAACTCTTGTGCTACAATGTGCTCAGCGATTTTCCCGCGCCAGGCCTCTTCAATGTTCGATACAGAATAAAATGCTTCTCTTACATTTGCAACATAGTTTACAATGCCTGTATCAAGCCATATTAATTTTGGCTTACGGCTTTTTGAAGTCAATAATGGTAACTGGGTTGATGTTGTTGGGTAAACCAATTCTAACAACATCGTTTTTTCCAACACACGAAATGCCTCTCCAACTTCTCTCGACCGATAGTTTGATCCGCCAAAGCGTTCAAACGAAATAGTCTCGCCAGCATACTTCCACCCTTCATGAATTATAAATCGAATAATCTGTACTAACGTATTGTTATGAGCATACTTTTCTACATCATCACTATAAGCCGTTACAAGTCCTTCGAATATATTGTTTACTGCCAGTACATCCCGTTTCTCGGAATACTTTTTTACAATGGCAGGCATTCCACCCATGAATATAAAATTCCTGAAATATTGCATCATTCGATCATGAACTCCTTCGGCATTGACACTTTCAATGAGTTCCTGATCAAAAGTTTCACCAATTCCATTCAGAAACTCTGGAAATGAACAGGGGTGAATAGCTAAATACTCAACACGTCCAACTGGAAATGAAACACTTCTTTCAATTAAACTTTCTAAAAGCGATCCGGCAGCAATTACATGCAACCAGCTTGCCTCCTCGTAGAAGTACCGTAAAATGGCAACTGCTTTTGGGGAATTCTGTATTTCATCGATAAATAATAAGGTGGTGGAATCTTTTTTTTGCTGACGATTCATCCTGTAAATAGCATCAATTAAATCTGGTATTTCCTCATAATCGTCAAATAGTTTCCTGTGTGATTCTTTGTCCAGATTAAGTTTAAGGTAAACTTCGTATTTAAGAGCAAATTCATTAACAAGGGTAGTTTTTCCAACCTGTCGTGCACCTCGAAGTACAAGTGGTTTACGATCAGAGTTTTTAGCCCATTCGTCTAAAAAGATCATAGCATTACGTTGTATCATATCTTCCAGATTTTATTAGGATACAAAGATACATGTTTGTAATAAAATAAGGGCAATAATGATGTTTTTTTGTAATAAACTAAGGGTATAAATGATGTTTTTTTGTAATAAACTAAGGGCACTTACCTCTAATAGTGTAATAAAGTGACTATAATACCCATTCCCTGTTAGCTAGTCACTTCCACCCACACCGAATCCGAAACCCTTCCCCCATCCCCGCTCTGTACAAATACATAGCAACATACCACCTATTCCGCCTGCAGGTCCGGGTATTTCAGCTGGAGGGTACCATTGGTTCCGTGTCCGATGAATTGCCCGGCCATCAATAATTCGTCGTTTTTTAACAGAGCACAGGCAATAATTTCATCGGTGGAATAGTTTTCAGGAATCATGGCATGGGCATTATAGCTCAGTGTGATTCCTTCGGCATCTATCATTGCTTAGGTTATCGTCACGGGTGATAAGGAGTGGATGATGTTAGTTTTTTGCCAATTCATAATTCGTACTTCTACCACCAGCTGCTTCTTTTTGCAGAATTCCTTTGGAGATTAAATCAAGTATGTCCCTCAGGGCGGTGTCTGAGGAGCATTTGGCCATTTTTGCCCATTTTGACGTGCTAAGCTTCCCGTCTATTCCATCAAGGAGCTTATTGAGCATCCACCGTTGCCTCGCGTTTAAAACAGTTTCCGAATGTTGTTCCCAAAAATAGGCTTTGAACAAACCCTTTTGTATCGTTTCCTTTGTCGATTCGATAGCCGAATACAGGCAATTGAGAAACCACAACAACCATTCGGTGATATCGCCCGTGC
>CAIYOZ010000184.1 GCA_903927945.1 uncultured Bacteroidales bacterium
AGACGGTTTGTCTTTGATTGGTACTCACTTTAGTTTGACTCCTTACGACGAAGGTTGGAAAGGTGCCGGTGATGAAGGCCCTTGTTTGGTTAAAAAGAATGGGTATTATTATTTGTTTTACTCTGTTGGAGGATGTTGCGACACTCGGTGCAATTATAAATTGATGGTTTCTCGTTCTAGAAATCTTAAAACAGGATGGAAACAATATACCGAAAATCCAATTCTTGAAGGTGGTGAAGATTGGAAATGCTCTGGTCATGGAACATTAGTTGAAACACAGAATCACCGCTATTATTTCATATATCATGCTTATCATGCAACTGATTTCGAATATATTGGTCGTCAGGGTATGTTAGATGAAGTGGTTTGGGATAAAAAATCTGATTGGCCATATTTCAAAAATGGTAAAAACCCGTCATCCATTGCCGAGACACCATTCAAGAATACTATTCAATTGAGAGATTCAATTTATACTGATTATTTTACATCAGATGCTAATCTAAAGTTATGGCAATGGGATTTGAAAAGTCCAAAACCTGAATTTAAAATTGATAGAAGTCGTTTAATTCTTTCTTCAAATGAGAAAGGCTTAGTCTTCACGGGTCTGAGTCCTCAAACGGGAACCTATTCCTTCGAAGCGGAATTAAAAGAAAGAACTACTGATTTGAGTGGAATATGCATTTACGGTGGACAAATGAGTCTTTTAGCGTTTGTCGCGAATCAATCAAAACTAGTTTTATTCCAAATCAAGGATGGTGAGAGGAAAGTTATTTGCGAGATTCCAACTGATAAAAGGAATCCGATTATTTTTAAAGTCGTAGCAAAAAATGGTCGGTTTTTTAAATTTTTATGGTCCTGTGATCGGAGCCTCTGGAATACAATTAAACTAGACTCAGAATATTATGATGGAGAGTTTCTACCCAATTGGGGTGTGGCCATGCGCGTTGGATTGTTTCTTGAAAATACTCAAAACGAATCCGCTAAATTCTCCTTTGTTCAATTAATTAATAAATTCAATTAAAATTATAGTATTATGAAATTCAGTAGAGTTATCTGCATTTTTACAATTGTTTTTTCGTCATTAAGTTTATTGTTTGCTCAGGATTGGAAACCTGTTGCAGGCAAAATGATGACTCCATATGGAAAAAAAGTATGTGTAGATAGTGTTTGGCAGGAATATCCCCGCCCTCAAATGACTCGATCCGATTGGAAAAACCTGAATGGTTTGTGGGAATACGCCATTCGTCCGGTTGATGTAAAATCTGTTGATAAATTTGACGGAAAAATTTTGGTTCCTTTTTGTGTTGAATCTACCTTATCAGGTGTTGGAAAACCAGTACGCAAAGAGAATAATCTTTGGTATAAACGCACTTTTCAAGTTCCACAAAGCTGGAAAGGAAAACATACACTCATACATTTCGGAGCAGTTGATTTTTCAACAACCGTTTGGGTTAATGGAAAATTGGTTGGCGAGCACAAAGGAGGCTTCGATCCATTTAGTTTTGATATTACTGCCTGCTTACATTCGAAAGGAGATCAGCAAATAATAATATCCGTTTGGGATCCAGCTGACGAAGGTTATCAGGCGCGTGGCAAGCAAGTGAATGACGCGAAAAGTATCTGGTATACTTCAGTAACAGGTATTTGGCAAACTGTTTGGTTGGAACCAGTTGCTAAAACATCTTTTGAGTCCTTGTATTCTGTTTCTGATATTGATAAGGAAGTGCTCACTATCCATCCTGACGTGCAGAATTCGCAGGGAAATGAACTTGTTAGTGTAGTCATAAAAGAGGGTGATAAGGTTGTATCGAAAGTAGAGGGCAAAGCAGGAGTTGCTCTGATTGCATCGATGAAGAATGCTCAACTTTGGTCGCCTAACAAACCATTTTTATACAATATGGAATTGACTTTGTCTCGCACAGGTAAAGTGATTGACAAGATAAACAGTTATTGTGCCATGCGGAAAATTTCGATTGGTAACAATTCGAATGGACAAACAGCATTAATGCTCAATAACAATGCTATTTTCCAGTATGGAACTCTAGACCAGGGATGGTGGCCGGATGGACTTCTTACTCCTCCGTCAGCCGAAGCGATGAGTTATGATTTAAAAATGCTCAAAAGTATGGGCTTCAACATGCTTCGTAAGCACGCAAAAGTTGAACCGGCACGATTATATTATGAATGTGATAAATTAGGTTTGTTAGTTTGGCAGGACATGCCTTCAGGATTCAAAACGACAGAAGAGAGAAAGAATAATCGCTTTCCGTCGGATAAAATAGATTGGGATAAACCTAAGGATGATGCATTACAGTTTGAAAAAGAACTGAAAGCGATGATTGATAATTTGCGTTTTTTTCCAAGTATAGTTATGTGGGTAAATTTCAACGAAGGCTGGGGGCAATATGATACCAAACGTATGGCCGAATGGACAAAATCGTATGATCCATCTCGCTTGGTGGATGCTATCAGTGGATGGACCGACCGGGGATGTGGTGATGTGTTTGATATGCATCAGTATCCGAGTCCGTGTACCGAACCTGCAAACATGTACCCTGGAAGAGCTATCGTACTTGGCGAATTTGGGGGGTTAGGTTGGCCGGCTGAAGGTCATTTGTGGTTCACCGACCGCAAAAGTGGCGGCTATCGTACATTCTATGATGCTTCAAAACTGACGAATGAATATATACAGTTAGTTCATCACCTGAAAGCAGCACGATATGCAGGATTAGCAGCAGCTATTTACACACAAACCACCGATGTTGAAGGTGAAGTGAATGGAATGATTACGTATGATAGGGAAATGTGCAAAATTAATCCTCAAATTTTACGCATAATCAACACTGAGTTATATGCCGATTTGCCAAAATCAACAGTGATTTGTAATGATAACCAGATGTCCGAATCAACAATTCTTGTTCGTAGTCAGAAACCTCAATATACTGCTGATGAAAAATGGGATTTGAAGACTGGCAGAGTAGTTATGAAAAAAGGAGAAGAAGCCTGGTTGAAAAAAGAGTTCAAAATTAAGCAGAAAGCCACAGGCTATTATTTGTCGGTTTGGGCAGATGGCGATATTGATTTTATTATCAACGGGAAATTGGCTTTCAGCAAATTTATTGATTCATGGAGGCATTACGAAAGTATTAACCTGAGCAATTATGACGATATGTTCGTGGAAGGCGATAATAGCATTGTTTTGCGTGTAAATAGTCGTGGTGGAAAACCACTGGATTTTAGTATTTCTTCTTATAAATAATTCAAACAATTTGATAATCACATTGAAATGAAAATTAGTTTCCAATCCGTCTTATTGTTTTCTAGTTTAATTTTTGCAGAAGTTACATTTTCTCAGGGAGTGACTTTTATGCATGACATTTCACCTGCTGAAGGAATCATTAAACCTCAGGAAGCGCCATATAGAGATGAAATCTGCTTAAATGGGAAATGGGATTTTCAACCGGTAACCTTGCCGGGCGATTGGGAGCCTAATACAGGTATAGCACCTGAACTAACTTTGCCGAAATCGGATAAATGGGAAAAGACTCAAATAAAGATACCTTCACCCTGGAATGTTAATGAATGGGGTGGGGGTAGTAGAGTTGGCAAAGGAACGGATAAACCGTATGCACCCTCATCCGTTTATTTCCCAAGCTATCCACTTAACTGGGGTGGAGTACGCATGGGCTGGCTAAAACGTTCTTTTACGATGCCTGATGCATGGCTAGGTAGAAGGGTATTGCTACATTTCGAAGCTGTGATGGGAGAGGCGGAAATATTGATTAACGGAAAAAAAGTTGCTACGCATTTTGGTGATTATTTACCGTTTGAGTTAGATGTGACAGATTTTGTAAAGTTTAATCAGGCCAACGAACTTCTTGTTGGAGTGAAACACCGTAAACTGTTTGACAAAACCAGTGAGCAATATAAATATTTCAGATCTACATATCCTCCGGGCTCCAATACCGATGATTTGGTAGGTATTTGGCAGGATGTTTTTCTGATTGCTGTTTCACCGGTCAGAATCACCAACGTATTTGTGAAACCGTTGGTCGACAAAGACGAACTGGAGTTGGAACTGGAGATAGTTAATCAGACTACACAAAAGCAAAAGATAATAATTTCCGGAGCGGTGAAAGAGTGGATCAATAAATCAACCAACGATGTTCTCGGTGCACCCGAAATAGCTTGGGAACTTGGTAAAAATGATCTATTGAATGTGAACTCTGCATCTATAATATTTAATGCAGGGGAGACCCGAAAGATTATACTGAAAACTAAAGTTGCCGGTGAACTGAAATTCTGGACACCAGCCACCCCCAATTTGTACACAGTAATGTTGAACATCAACGGAGAAAAAAAGACGATCGATTGCAAAACTGAACGTTTTGGATGGCGACAGTTGACCATTAAAGGCAAAGATTTTTATCTGAATGGAGAGCGTATTCAGTGTTTTGCCGACATTCAGCATCCCTTTGGAGCCTCTATTTGTTCACGCCGTTTTGCATGGGCGTGGTATAAAATGATCAAGGATTTTGGTGGAAATGCAGTCCGACTTCATGCACAACCGTGGCCAAAAGAGTACTTGGATCTGGCTGACGAAATGGGGCTGATGGTGCTCGATGAAGGTGCTCTATTCGGAAGTTCGTTGTCGTTGAATTTGGAAGAGGAGATTACCTGGAAACGTACCGAAAAACATCTGGACGAATTGATACTTCGTGATCGGAATCACCCATCGGTAATTGGTTGGAGTTTAGGAAATGAACTTTTCGCCATACCAATGTATAATAAACCATCGAAAGAAGTTGCCGATAAATGGAATGAAAAAATTGTGGGATTAACTGTGCGTCCAGCAATCTTGGATCCTACTCGCGCTTTTATTACCGATGATGGTGATAAAGATATGAATGGACACTTGCCTGTTTGGAGTAAACATTTTGGTCATGGTCTACAACTCAATAATCTACCTGATATTGACAAGCCTCTTGTTATTGGCGAATCAGGAGCAACCTATTATGGTAAACCCTCTGCTTTGTATCAATTCGTTGGCGATAAAGCCTACGAATCCTATTATGGACGTAACGAAGCATTAGCCATTGATGTTTATCAGAATGTGGTGAAAATGGCCAGACCCTTATTGGCTTATTTCTCTCCGTCGGAAGTTTCGTGGTTTGGAATAGAACATTTGAATCTCGGCTATAGCGATTATTCCCGTTTACCTGATGCAACGGATGGGGTTTTCGCTGGGTTGTCTTATCAGGAAGGAAAGCCCGGCTATCAGATGGAACGTATTCCACCTTATGTAACTACTTTCAATCCGGGACTTGACCCAAACTTACCCGTTTACAAACCGTTACCAATGTTCGATGCCTTGAAGGCTGCATTGGTTGAAAAAGAGCCACAGCCATCACCTTGGGATAGTTATAAACCTCAGGTTGGTTCTATAAAACCCACATTTCCGGATGCTGTTTACAATGAAGTATATTTTGTGGGGAATACAGAAAGTATTTTAGCAAAACATTTACAAAAAGTAGGTCTCAAGTTTTCTTCAAAAATAACTAAAACCAGATTTGCTATCATTGATGGTGAAAATGTAACTGAACCAGAATTAAAACTAGCTAAAAAAAGACTAACACAGATTCAAAAATCAGGTGGTTTTATTTGGGTAATGGTTGCTGATAAGAAAATCTCTTCACCACTTAATTCATTTTTACCCTGCAATGTTGAATTGACAAACCGCACATCGACAGCTTTGCAGAATGGAAAAGGGAGTGAATATGCAAAGTATTTTTCATTGCCGAATCTTTATTTTTCTGAAATGGAGGGAGACCCAACCATCATTAAACAAGGAATTGGAGGCGATCTGGTGAAAAATGGAACGATAGTTTTTGAAGCAAGTAACATTGATTGGTCATTATTTAATGGTGTTGGGGAAAATCGAAAATGTGCTCAAGCTGTGCTTTATGAGCATTTACATAAAGCTTCAGGTGCTGCTTTTGTATGTGTTCCGTGGGGAAAATCTATACTTGCCTTATCGACAATTGATTATTATATTGACACTAAAGAAGCTATTATATTCTGGAAATCACTTTTATCTGCATTGGGAGTAAATAATTCAAATTCAGATATAAATTCAACCAAAAAAACTACCAAATTCCACAACCTGTTGCTTGATGGGCCTGTAGAAAAATAGTCTCCTTGATGATATTATTTTAAATTTTTTAGGTTTCAAATTAGTTTATGGATGTTAAATATATTATAAAAGTTGAATCACATGAAAAAGTACAATTTATTCTCATTCTCAGTTATTTTATTTATTCTTCTTACAAGTTGTTCCAAAAATGAAATTTCCACAGAGGTTCCGGTCGCAAAAGGAAAGACCTTATTTCGGGCCAGTTCGCAAGTGGGTGATGTAGTTGGTAAAGTCGTAGTTGGTTATCAAGGTTGGTTTTCGTGTGCCGGTGATGGGTCTCCGCGTAATATTTGGGCGCATTGGGCTGGAAGCCAGCCTTCTCCGGGGAACCAGACATTTGAATTATGGCCAGATGTGAGAGAATATGCAAGGACATTCCAAACCGGATATGCCAATTTGGGAAGTGGCGATGCTGCGACATTATATGCATCTTATGACAATAATGTAGTAGATATTCATTTTAAATGGATGAAGCAATATGGAATAGATTGTGCAGCTGTTCAGCGTTTCGGGTCGGAGCTTTCTAATCCCACTTTAAAATCGCAACGTGATGGTATTGCCACAAGAGTCAAAAATTCAGCACAAACATTTGGCCGGAAGTTCTATATCATGTACGATATATCCTCTTGGACTACTTTTCAGGCAGACATTAAAACTGATTGGACAAATACAATAAAAGGAACTCTTGCTCTAACTTCGTCAAGTGCTTATGCCATGCAGAATGGTAAGCCAGTGGTTTGTATCTGGGGTATTGGTGTTTCGGGCAGACCTGGTGATGTAACTACGTGGACAGATGTTATTACATGGTTTCAAAGTCAAGGTTGTTATGTAATTGTTGGTACTGAGAAAAGCTGGCGTACAAATTCAACCAATTTTCCTGCTGTTATTGCGGCCGACATGGTTCAGCCTTGGTCGGTAGGTACTTTTGGAAGTACTGATGCCGAGGTAGATGCTTATTCTGATGTTATGTATAACGATAAAGTGGTATGTGATTCGAATGGAAAAGATTATCAGCCGGTAGTATGGCCCGGCTTTGCATGGTCAAACTGGAATGGTGGTGCTAAAAATGCAATTGCGCGCCGCCATGGAGACTTCATGTGGCGGCAATTTGCTCAGGTTAGGAACAGGGCAATATCAAACGTCTATATCGCTATGTTTGATGAATATGATGAAGGTACAGCAATTTCTAAAGCTGCTGAAAATAGCTCAATGATTCCAACTAACCAGTATTTTTTGACTCTGGATGCTGATGGGACAGCATGTTCTTCTGATTTTTATCTACGATTGACCGGAGATGGAGCAAAAATGGTAAAAGGTACCACCGGTTTAGTTTGGACTCATCCAACTCTTCACCTAAATTATCTTGACAGATGTGATGCAGCAACCAGTTGGACTTCTGGGAATACTTTGACACTTAATACCTCTGATAGAAAAGACGGAACTGGATCTTTGCAATCAGTGGGAAGTGGTACAAGTGAATTTCAAAAAGTATTCTCCACGGCATTTAATTCGGGTGCATCTGTATCGACTGGTTACCTCACTTTTTGGTATTACGTTTCCGATATTACTAAATTCAGTACGTCAAATCAGGTGGAGATTGGAAGCGGTGGAGCTGCCGATGTAAATGAATACAGTTGGTCTATTGGTACACTTGTCAATGGCTGGAATCGCATCGAATTACCCTTCAGTACTGCGACTGTTACAGGTGGTACGCCAAATTTGAATTCAATAAACTGGTTTAGAATTTATCATACCAAAACAGCCAGTATCACCACAAAATTGGATGGAATTCAAATAATACCATAATCGGGTATTGAAAATTAATTTTTCATTGATTCTACACTAGAGGCAAGTCTGACCATGTTGGACTTGCTCTATTATTCAGATAATACTTTATATGTTTATGAGTTTAAGAAATAGTTTTATTGTAAAATACAATTTTCATATTCTGTTTATATTTTTCTGTATTCTATCAGTCGATACTTCAAATGCACAGAAAACGTATAATTCTTATAATGGCCTTGTAATGGCCGGTTATCAGGGTTGGTTTAATACTCCCGAAGATGGATCAGGAAGAGGATGGCGACATTTGAAAGGAAAGTGTGGATTCATGCCTGGCTCCTGTAATATTGATTTGTGGCCTGATGTGTTGGAATACAAGCAAACCTATAATACAAATTTTGAATTCGCTGATGGTTCAGCAGCTCGGATGTTTAGTTCAAATGATGAATCTACAGTATTTACGCATTTTCGGTGGATGCAGGAATACGGCATTGATGGCGTTTTTATGCAACGATTTGTTTCTGAAATCAAGACTAAAAGCGGATTGCGGCATTTCAATAAAGTACTAAATTCAGCAATGTTAGCTGCCAGTAAGTATGAACGAGCTATCTGCATTATGTATGATTTAAGTGGAATGAAAGCCGGTGATGCTGCATATATATTATCAGACTTGGATAATCTTGCGGCTTGTTATCAAATCAAGGCACATTCAAAATGCCCAAGCTATTTGTTTCATAACGGAAAACCGTTGGTTAGCATTTGGGGTGTTGGTTTCAATGATAAACGAATGTATGGGTTAAATGATGCCAATCAACTTATTGTTGGTCTGAAAAAACGTGGGTTTAGCGTTATGATAGGGGTTCCAACACATTGGCGGGAATTGGCCGACGACACAAGACCAGATACGGCCTTGCATTCTGTGATAAAAAAATGCGATATTTTGATGCCTTGGTTTGTCGGGCGTTATAATGAAGAAACTTACACTGGATTTTCTTCTCTAATTTCTAAAGATCTAGCCTGGTGTAAAGAATATCATATTGATTATGCACCACTTGTTTTCCCCGGTTTTTCATGGAAAAACATGAAAGGTTATGATACGATGCAAACAGCCCGAAATGGTGGCTCATTTTTCTGGCAACAAATTACAGGGGCATTATCCGCTGGTTGCAAAATGTTTTATGTGGCTATGTTTGATGAAATGGACGAAGGAACCGCCATTTTTAAAACGGCCACTTCAGTCCCTAAGGGCGAAAGCAAATTTATTTCAATTGAAAAGAATCTTGGCAGCGATTACTATTTATGGCTGGCAGGTAAAGCTAGCGAAATGCTTCGGGGTGAGAAGCCAATATCACATGAATTGCCAGTACGTAGATGAGTTTGATATTTCCCAAACTTATGGCACTAATTGAATCAAAATAAAGATATAAAGGTCGCGAATTCCTGTGTAGTTCGTGTCTTTTTTATACCAAATCCAAATGATGGGATATGATGTAGTCCGTTGTTTTATATATCCATCCTACGCTTTACAATCAGATGAACCGTTTATCCACGTAAAGGATAAACAGGTATCTTGCAGCCTAAGTAGAATCCTTTTGATTCAATACAACCTAGCTAAAACAATTGAGATATCTTTCTCCTGTTGATCTATTCTAAAACACCTTTAGGTATAAAATACACACTCTTTTTTTAAAACTAATAGTTTATTTTATTCCCCTAATTATTTAGATTGTTCCAGGAGTTTTTCTTGGACACTGCCTATGATTTTTGTCAATTAAGCAATTCATTTGTATTGAAAAATATGACAATCATGGGTTCGACTTCAAAATAATATGAACGGTATTCCTACATGGAGATGGAACCAGTAAAGAAAAACAAAGCATTGCAAACTCCCGGTCATTTGAATGAACATGAATTTGTAAATTTGATGAAGTTCGTGAAAAGCGTAACTACGTTTGCAGTCAGTTGTTCAGAAAAACTTAGGAAGTAGCATTCATTATGTAACCAGATGATGATCTTTATTGAAAAAATCGTTTAAGCGAGCATGAGGAATATTATTCCATGAAAAAATTTGAGCGGTATTTTCTGGGTCGCCTTTTTGTTTGTGTTTTGTTGAACGTTGTTACTATTTTGTTACTCGTAAAAAGAAAAACCCCTTACAATCGATTGATTATAAGGGGTTTTTCACTTGTAAAGAGTACCCGAAGCGGGACTTGAACCCGCACAGCCGTGAAGCCAAAGGATTTTAAGTCCTTCGTGTCTACCATTCCACCATCCGGGCCTGATACTCATCAAT
>CAIYOZ010000185.1 GCA_903927945.1 uncultured Bacteroidales bacterium
ATATAAGACATCTAAGTTACATCTATAAGGCAACTAAGAGGGAACTAAGTTATACCTCATGACCTTTCCATTAATTATCCATTCGTTATCCATTCGTTATACTATGGTGACATTAGTGTTTTATGGTCATGTATTTAAGTTCTCACCTACTAATTCTTTTAGGCGCATGGCATTGAAGGCTGCGTACCCTTTTTCGTCATTGTCGAAATAGACAAAAACATCTTTTTCAGTAGACCATTTTTTGCACCGTTGAGCCCACTCCATTAAGTTCTCCTCACTGTAGCTACCCTGGTATTTGTTGCCAGGTCCATGTAGCCGTACATACACAAAATCGGCCGTAGTCTCCATGGGGGACATCAGACCCTCTATTTCATAGATACAGAAGGCGCAATTGTGTTTTTCCAAGAGATGGTAAATATCCAGTTGAAACCAGTCGGAGTTCCGGAACTCAAAGGCATAACGGGTAGTATCGGGCAATTGCTCCAGGAAGGAACTTAGAAGTTCACCGTCCGATTTCAGTCCGGGAGGCAATTGAAATAACAGGACACCAAGTTTATCACCCAGCAGGCTCACCTTTTCAAGCAGCAATTCAAGACTGCGCCCTGTATCCCGTAACCTTTTCAGATGGGTTATGGTGCGACTGGCCTTTACAGCGTATATAAAATCGTAGGTGACATTGTTTTTCCACGCGAGAATAGTTTCCCCTGTTTTTTATTGTTAAATAAGTGGAAGGATATAATTTCTTAATTCCTACACATAGAGCAAATTGAAAATTAAGAATAAGATTAGAACGCGGATTAATACGGATTTAAATTCCAATAAATTGGAATGATTCAGAAGATGGGAGTTTTTATCATTCATACTTGTATGAATAAAATCCGGTTTTTAAAAATCCGTTACAATATTCTTATCTGCGTAAATCCGCTGTATCCGTGGGAATCCGCGTGCTATTCTTTATTCAATTACGGCAATATATTGTTACCACTTACCATCACGTTACCCTTCTTATAGGATTCTATGTCTTCTGTAATAACCGTTTAAAACTATGTGGACCTATGTTCCTATGTGATCTATGTGTATTGTTTTTATTATTATTCCAAGGTAAACTGGACATGCTCTAAACAACCACCCTTGATTCAATGTTCAAAGTGATGAACCCCTAAACCCCCTACCGAGAAATATCGGGATAAATTCCGGGGACTTAAAGACGCAGTATCTTGAATAAAATAAAAAGACCTCCAGAATCAAACGATTCAGGAGGCCTTTTTAAAGTCAGACGAAAAAGGGTTTATTTATAATCTTCCCATTTTGTATTCAACATATTGCCGGATTTGATAAATTCATCATGCATACCGAAACAGGCTTCCAGGTTTTGGGGTGTATGAGTCACACTGGAAAGTTTGATATAATCGGTCAACATCTGCCTGTATTCAGGGGCCACGCAATTGGCGATGATTTCCTCAGCCCGTTGAATGGGTGATTTACCGCGTAAATCAGCAATTCCATGCTCGGTAATGATAACGTTCACCGAGTGTTCGTTTTGGTCGACATGCGACACCATAGGCACGATAGAGCTAATCTTACCGCCCTTGGCAGTAGCCGGAGTGGTGAAAATAGAAATATAGGCGTTGCGGGTAAAGTCACCCGAACCGCCAATACCATTCATCATTTTAGAACCCAATACGTGCGTGCTGTTTACATTTCCAAAAATATCAGCTTCCAATGCCGTATTGATGGTGATTAAGCCTAACCGGCGTGCTATTTCAGGATTGTTTGATATTTCCTGTGGACGAAGGACGATCTTGTCACGGAAGAAATCGAGATCGGCATAGATCGTCTTCAATACGTCGGTGGTCACCGTCAGCGAACAACCGCTGGCAAATTTAACACGGCCTGAACGAATCAGATCAATCACTGAGTCCTGAATCACTTCGGTGTACATTTCGAAGGAAGGTATGTCTGGATTTGCACCCAGGGACGACATAACTGCATTCGCTATATTTCCTACACCCGATTGGATGGGTAAGAATTCAGCCGGGATACGCCCCGATTTGATTTCATCTACTAAAAATGAAGCTACATTCGCCCCGATCTGATCGGTAATGACATCGGTAGGAGTAAAGCCACCCACTTCATCATTGCGGTTTGTTTCCACAATACATAAAATCTTGGAGGGGTCAACTTTTAAGACCGTAGAACCAATTCGACCTGACGGTTCATAAATTGGAATTTCGCGGCGGTAAGGAGGATCCAGGGGTTGGTAGATATCGTGAAATCCTCGAAGCTCTTTTGGATGATTGTGATTTAATTCCACAATGATATGATCGGCCAGTTGGGCAATGGTCGGTGAAATGCCCACCCCGGAAGTAAGTACCAATTCACCTTCTGCTGTAATATCGCAGACTTCGATGATGGCAAATTTAGGTTTCGGCATGAAACCATACCGGAGTTCCTGAGCCAGCATGGAGAGGTGCATGTCGAAATAAGGGGCACGTTCGGCATTCAAGGCTACCCGGAGGTCTTTGTTTGATTGATAGGGAGTGCGGAACATGATGGCATTGGCCCGGGCCAGGGCACCGTCCAATGAATCACCGGTGGAAGCACCGGTATACATTCCAATTTTAAATTCTTTACCTTCGGCATGGAAAGCTTCCGCCCGTTTGGCAATAGCAGTGGGCACTTCTTTTGGACATCCGGCGGGTGTAAATCCACTAAAACCAATGATGTCTCCATTGTTGACGTAAGCAGCCGCTTCTTCGGCTGTTACAAATTTGTACGATTGTTGCATTTCTGAGTTATTTTTCAATTATTCTATGGCTTGAAAATTAGAAAATTAGAGGTTTTAAGCTCCGGTGGAAAGTTGATTCACGTGAAGATCTGAATTCGGGTGCAAAATTACCAAATTAAATCCGATTAATAGTTGTAAAAACAGACTAATTAAAGAAAAATTTCTGTAATGAACTCCATATGATAAAGTGACAGAATTAGGTTCTGATTCATGATAAATACAAACTCAACTGTCGAAAATGTACGAGTCTGGAAGTGTTTAGTTACAATGGGAGTCACCCGCTAAAAATGTCAATAAAACGGAACTATCAATATTTTTAAAAAAACAGTCTTAAAAAGTATTATTCCAAAAAAAATGTGGATATTTGCATAAACGTTAACTCGTATAAATATTCAATGTAACATCCTAATTAACTAGCTTATGAATGCAAATGATATTCGCCAATTAGAGCCAAAGGCTTTGTGGGAAAATTTCTACAGTATAACCAGGGTACCCCGTCCTACGCATAAAAAGGAACCTATCGGTTCATTTCTGGAAAACTTCGGGAAGTCACTTGGATTAGAAACCCAACGTGACGAGATTGGGAACGTCCTGGTACGCAAGCCTGCAACCCCCGGTATGGAAGACCGCAAGACCGTCGTTCTACAGGCACATATGGACATGGTGCCTCAAAAAAACAGCAATGTACCTCATGATTTCCAGACTGACCCAATTGATGCTTATGTCGATGGTGAATGGGTAACAGCTCATGACACCACCCTGGGTGCTGATAATGGCATTGGACTGGCAGCCGCTATGACTGTATTACAATCGAAAGATATAAAGCATCCGGCTATTGAAATGTTTATTACGGTAGACGAAGAAACCGGCATGTTTGGAGCGTTCGGACTGCAACCTAACTTTTTGAAGGGGGATATCCTGATCAATATGGATTCTGAAGATGAAGGAGAACTGTATGTGGGTTGTGCCGGTGGCGTAGATGGAGATATCACCTTCCGGTATGAGGAAGTTGAAGTGCCGGAAGGGGATGTAGCCTTGAAAGTATCGTTGACAGGACTGAAAGGAGGTCACTCAGGGGTTGATATTCACCTTCAACGTGCCAACGCCAATAAACTCATGTTTCGCTTTCTTAGGGATGCTGTGGCCAACTATGAAGCACGCCTCGCAAGCATTGATGGTGGCAGCCTTCGGAATGCCATACCGCGTGAAGCTTTTGCAGTATTGACTGTCCCGGTAGATGGGGTGGATGATATTATTGATTTAGTAAAAGAATTTGAGGACCTCTTTATCGAAGAATACAAAGGAGTTGAAGATAAGATTTCATTTACGGTTGATCAGGTAACTATGCCATTAGGTTTGATTCCGGAAGTAGTACAGGATGACCTGATTAATGGTGTCATTGCATGCCCGAACGGAGCTACGCGATTTATACCTGAACTTCCTACCGTAGTGGAAACATCGAATAGCCTGGCCATTATCAAATCGGACGGGAGTTCTATCATTGTTCGGACACTGGTCCGTAGTTCGGTAGAATCACGGAAGGAAGAACTGGCAGCGATGGTGGAAAGCGTATTCTTGTTGGCTGGTGCTAAAGTGGAACTGGCAGGCGGGTATCCGGGATGGAAACCGAACCTCGATTCTCCGATTCTAAAACTGATGACGAAAGTCTATAAGGACAAATACGGGAAGACTCCAAAAGTCATGATCATTCATGCTGGATTAGAATGTGGTATATTAGGTACCCATTATCCGAAGATGGATATGATATCATTTGGCCCGACTATCCGGTATCCACATTCACCAGACGAAAAGGTAAACATTGCCACCGTAGGTAAGTTCTGGGATTTCTTATTAGCCACCCTGGAAAATATTCCTGTAAAATAACACCCACAAGCCCCCTAAAAAGGGGGTGTAAGGAAATGCACGATATTTTAAGTAATCATTATTCTCTTATTCCCCTTTAGGGGCTAGGGGTTCTTATTTATTCATATGAAGAAAACATTTTTATTAGTTGGATTTTTGCTTTTCACCGCATTGACTTTTGCACAAAAGGATACAACCTCGGTTGATTCATTTAAATTTACCATCGTCAAACAAAACAAGATTACCCCGGTAAAGAATCAGGCAAGCTCTGGTACTTGCTGGAGTTTCTCAGCATTAGGATTCTTCGAATCGGAATTACTGCGGATGGGAAAACCTGAAGTTGATTTATCGGAGATGTTCGTAGTGCACCATTCCTATTCCGACAAAGCCGACAAGTATGTCCGCATGAATGGAACGATTAATTTTGCAGAAGGCGGATCGTTTTATGATGTGGTGTATGCTCTGAAGAACTACGGGATTGTTCCGGAGTCAGAAATGAGAGGCTTGAACTATGGGGAGGAGAAGCATAAGCATGCCGAGATGGATGCCTTGACGAGTGCGTATGTCAAGGTGATTGTTTCAAATCCTAATAAAAGTATTTCTACCGCCTGGAAGACAGGTTTCGATGGTATTCTGGATGCTTACCTGGGTCAATGTCCGAAAGAATTCATGGTAAATGATAAGAAGTACACACCCCTTACGTATGAACAATCTTTGGGGTTGAATCTGGATGATTACATTTCCCTTACTTCCTTTACACATCATCCTTTTTATACGAAGTTTGCTGTTGAAATACCTGATAACTGGAGATGGTCGGAATCGTACAACATTCCGTTGGATGAATTGATGAGTGTCTTTGACAATGCGGTGAATAAAGGATATTGTGTGGCATGGGCTTCGGATGTCAGTGAAAAAGGATTTACCAGGAAAGGAATTGCTGTGGATCCTGAAACGAAAGTAGCTAATCTGCCGGGTACCGATCAGGCAAAATGGCTGAACATTACACAAAAGGATATTGATGAAAAGGTATACAAGGCTACATATCCTCAACCTGAAGTAAAAGTAACCCCTGAACTTCGACAGGCAGGTTTTGATAATTATCAGACTACTGATGACCACGGAATGGTTATATTCGGTACCGCCACTGATCAGAATGGTACGAAGTATTATATGGTGAAGAACTCCTGGGGAACGGAATCTAAATACAAAGGAATATGGTATGCCAGCGAAACATTCGTGAAGCATAAAACCATTGATATCCTGGTTCACAAAGATGCAATACCTAAGGAAATACTGAAGAAACTAGGTATAAAGTAGTCGGTAGTCGGTAGTCGGAAGTCGGAAGTCAGTAGTCGGA
>CAIYOZ010000186.1 GCA_903927945.1 uncultured Bacteroidales bacterium
AATTATTATCAAGTTGTAACAATAATCCAATAGAGGAAGTAAGTTCACCACAATTATCCAAAGATGATAATACAATATATTTTCAATATTTTGATGGGTTAAAAGGCTCAATTTATAAAATGGTATTAACTGACTCTTTGTTTGAGCAAATCTCACCAATTACAAATGAATTTACATTTTATCATCCTAAGTTGACTAAAGATGAGAAAAAAGTTATTTTCGTTGGAAGGAAAATAGGAACAAATTTAAGTACGATCTATATTTCCAAGATTGATGGTTCATCTATTAAAAGTTTGTTTACAGATAAGTATGTTTACGATGCTTTCTTGTACAATAATCAAAACGAAATCATTTATAGTAAACCAGATACTTTCGCTAATTATTCTCCTATTGTTAGTAAATCAGCACATGGTTATGATATTTTTTCTTTTAACTTAGAAAGAAAGAAAATAAATAAACTGACAAATTTTCATTCTTATAGTATTGATGGGATTTCGGATTACAAGGGTGATAGCCTATTATATAACGATGAAGATTATGATGGCATATGTGCAATTGAAAGAAATAACCCATCGATGCCACGAATAATAATTAAGAATGATAACTCTGACAATATGCATCATTTGTACGGCTATCCTGTCTATGTTGAAAGATATAACATTATCATTTTTGAAGATGCTTATGCATTATGCATCATGACATCTAAAAAACAAATTATAAGAATTTATTTGTCAAAATCTATGATTGATTCATTTTGCGTATTTAACACATTACCTCGTGTACTCTTTACTGTTAAAGGAGAAAGTTGTTTTTATTCAATAAATTTCGATGGAACAGATTTGAGAAAAATTGGAGTTAATCTATCAAAACAGATATTGAATAAATAAATTCATGGGATGATTTGGGTAATGTATCAGATTTGGCGTTAAAAGAATAAATGCTTGTAAATCAATGTTAATTTATAAAAATTGAAAGGGAAATGGTGGGTGTATGCTTGCCATTTTACATTTTAGGGGCTTAAAACGAATTATACAACCCCCGTATGGATCAAAACAGCCTTCATGCTCCAGATTTATTTATGTAAATCAACCCATTTCATAAAAACAAGGAAAACAAACGAATTTGAAAATGACTAATATTCAATGAACATTTTATAGACTAATTTGTATATTTGCCAAGTGATAAAACCGAAAGAAAAAGAACTGGATCTTGAGATCATTTGTGGCTAAATCGGCACTGATTGAACATTATCAACGAACATTAGGAGCAAAACAATTTGGTAGTGGAAACCGAATGTTTATTGACACCAAAGAATCACTTGCATTAGTAAAACAATATTTTAATAATTTCGATTATGGCAAACTTTAAAAAAATGGACGAAAAAGATTTTGAGTTCATAAATAACAATTGACTATTGAGGAGGAGAAAGAATTTAGTGATTTTCTGAAAGACCGAAAGTCAAAAGTGAAAGAGAAACGAGTCGCTCCAAAAATAATACGTTCCAAAAAAACATTGGTATAATACAGTGGATTGTGCGTAATTCTTCTCACGCCCACTTTACCTGCATATCAATATCGATTCATTGCTGTATTGTACAGAAAGAAAACGGGTTTGGTCATTTATGCCTGGGTACTCATGACGAATCATATCCACATCGCTTTTTGATATAATGGTTCACAAACTATTTCGTATCTTTGCTGTTATAATACTAAAAAAAATGATACAAGCACAGATATTAAAAGATAAGGACGGAGTTTCTATGGGTGTTTTTATTCCGATGAATGACTGGGAACAAGTAAAGCGCAATTATCCGGAAATTGAAGAAATTACAAGCGATATTCCTCAATGGGAAAAGGATTTTATTGACGCGCGTCTGGAATCAGCCGATAACCATCCCGAACGCCTGAATCCGCTGAATCATCTTTTTCAGTAAAGGGAAAAATGAAGAAATACGCAGTTTTCTATCTTGAAGAGGTTAAGGTTGATTAGTCGTTGGCAAAGCAATGGTATGCCAAACAACAAGAAGGCTTGGATGAGCGTTTTGTTTCAGCAGTGAAAGAATCAGTCGCCAATATCATTAAAATGCCTTCGGCTTATGTGCCAAGGTATAAAAATGTACGTATTGCCCACACTAAAAAGAAATAATGCCGCATCGCTTGATCGGTAAATTCTTTAAACATAAAAAAATATAGAAAGTTAGAGACATCCTGTCTTATAAAAAAAGCTGTAAATCAATAAACAAGGTTTGCACGTTTTTTTGTATAGACCTTTTTGAATGTGTGACTTCAAGTGGTAATGTATCGGATTTGGCATTATTGAATTTTTAAAAAAATTGAAAGGGAAAATGGTGGGTGTAGGCTTGCCATTTTCTATTTTAGGGGCTTAACATGAATTTTACAACCCCCATATGGATCAAAACAACCTTTCATGCTCCATATTTGACGTTGGTCATTTTTGTTCGTTATACTATTCCAGTGAATTTAATAAAAAGTGAGAAAATGATTACTGAAATAATGTCTTGTTTTTCAGCCAAATACTGTATTGACGTGACATATTTGCTGATTTTACAGGTTGGTAAAGAATTTGTTAAACTTTAAAGCGTAAATTATGTTATTTTCAAAAGAAATAGTATTTAACGACTTAAATTTTTAGCAATGAACTTCAATAATTTCACCCTCAAATCGCAGGAAATGCTTCAACATGCGATTGAGATGGTTCAATCGAACGGGCAGCAACAGGTTGAAACACCCCATGTGTTCTTGTCATTGATGACTGAAGGAGAAGATGTGACCCGTTTTTTATTTGGTAAACTGGGCGTGAATGTGGCTGCCCTGAAAGCCATTGCCGAGAGCAAGATCAGCGGCTATCCCCGTGTTACAGGCGGAGAACCATACCTAGGCCGGGAAACCAATGCTGTTTTGCAAAAAGCAACCGTCCTATCCACCAAAGCAGGCGATCAGTTTGTTTCGCTGGAATACATCCTGCTGGCACTGGTGAATGAGAAAAATGAAATGTCAAAGATATTAAAGGATGCCGGAGTCACTGAAAGTGATTTGCTGAAGGCTATCCAGGAATTACGGAAAGGGGCAAAGGCAGATTCGGCTTCGGCAGAAGAAAGTTATAATGCCTTAAACAAATATGCGATCAACCTGAACGAACAAGCAAGGGCCGGAAAACTGGACCCTGTAATAGGTCGTGATGAAGAGATCAGACGGGTGCTGCAAATCCTGAGCCGGCGAACCAAGAATAACCCGATATTGATCGGGGAACCCGGGGTAGGGAAGACTGCTATTGCTGAAGGTCTGGCACACCGGATTGTACGGGGGGATGTGCCTGAGAACCTGAAATCGAAACAGATATTTTCACTGGACATGGGTGCCCTGATTGCCGGGGCGAAATACAAGGGAGAGTTTGAAGAACGACTCAAGGCAGTGGTGAACGAAGTGATCAAGGCCGAGGGTGAAGTGATCTTGTTTATTGATGAGATCCATACCCTGGTAGGTGCCGGAAAAGGGGATGGGGCTATGGATGCTGCCAATATATTAAAGCCTGCACTGGCACGTGGAGAACTGCGTGCTATTGGTGCAACTACCCTGGATGAATATCAAAAATACTTTGAAAAAGATAAGGCATTGGAACGCCGTTTCCAGATTGTCACAATTGATGAGCCTGATATTCCAAGCACCATTTCCATATTACGTGGATTGAAAGAGCGATACGAAAACCATCATAAGGTCAGGATCAAGGATGATGCCATTATTGCAGCGGTAGAATTGTCGAGCCGGTATATTACTAATCGTTTTTTGCCCGACAAAGCCATTGACCTGATGGATGAAGCGGCTGCTAAACTGAGGTTAGAGGTTGATTCAGTACCCGAAGAACTGGATATCATTGAACGGAATATCAAACAACTGGAGATAGAACGCGAAGCCATAAAACGTGAAAACGACACCCGCAAAGAGGCCCTGTTAAACGAGGAAATAGCCAACCTGAAAGAGGAAGGAAAGGAAATGCGGGCAAAATGGTCTTCGGAGAAACAACTGATTGACAATATACAGCAAACTAAAATAGAAATAGAGGATTTAAAATATCAGGCAGATACCGCTGAACGGGAAGGCAATTATGGCCGGGTAGCCGAGATACGGTACGGAAAAATAAAAGAGTCAGAGCAGCAGATTGAACAGTTTCAGACGAAACTTGCCACTATGCAGGGAGCCCATGCCTTGATCAAAGAGGAAGTCGACAGCGAGGATATTGCCGATGTGGTAAGCCGTTGGACCGGTATACCGGTGAGAAAGATGCTTCAAAGTGAAAAGGATAAATTGTTGCATTTGGAAGAAGAACTTCATGAACGGGTAGTCGGGCAGGACGAAGCCATACAGGCAGTCTCTGATGCGGTCAGGAGGAGTCGTGCGGGCTTGCAGGATCCAAAACGACCCATTGGCTCATTTATTTTTCTGGGCACGACAGGAGTCGGTAAAACAGAGTTGGCAAAGGCGTTGGCTGAATTCCTGTTCGATGATGAGAATATGATGACCCGGATTGACATGAGTGAATATCAGGAAAAATTCTCGGTGACCCGGTTGATTGGTTCTCCTCCCGGTTATGTGGGTTACGAAGAAGGCGGACAGCTCACCGAAGCAATCAGGCGGAAACCCTATTCTGTGATACTATTTGACGAAATAGAAAAAGCGCATCCCGATATCTTCAATGTATTGCTGCAAGTACTTGACGATGGGCGGTTGACGGATAATAAGGGTAGACTGGTTAATTTCAAGAATTCTATTATCATCATGACTTCGAATATCGGATCAACCCTGATACGTGATAATTTCGAAAACATGACCAATAAGAATCAGGCTGAAGTGATTGAGAAAACCAAGACACAAGTGTTTGAACTGCTTAAACAAACCATTCGTCCCGAGTTCCTGAACAGGATTGATGAGCTGGTGATGTTTGCCCCGCTCAATGAATCCCAAATAGAGGAAATTGTGTGGATGCAACTTTCATTGATTCAAAAAACATTGTTAGGAAATGGAGTGAAGCTTGAACTGACTGAAAAAGCCATTCATTTTATAGCTGCGGAAGGTTTTGATCCTCAGTTTGGGGCACGTCCTGTAAAACGGGCTATTCAAAAATATGTGCTGAATGACTTATCCAAGGAGCTTATTTCGGGAAAAGTTCAGAACGATCAGACCATTGTGGTGGACTATGATGGTGAAGGATTGTTTTTTAGAAATCAATTAGAACCGCAAAAAGCGTAAAAACAACCCCAAAAAGTTCAGTATAACCCCAAAGCGTGCGAAGCACCTTTGGGAGTTTAAAAGAAAAAACCCGTATGATTTATATCTACGGGTTTTTTTATGTGCGTGTGTTAGTTCGAGTCCGAGGTAACATGCTCATGTTTCTGAAGTGTTTCATTGTAATAGTTGCAAATCTTGTTCATGATGCAAATGGAACACTTTGGATCGGTTGGGCGGCATATTTCGCGACCCAGAAAAGATAGAGCCATTCCAATGTCGTTCCATCGTTCCTGTGGTACTATTGCCATAATTTGCTTTTCAATCTTTTCAGGCTGTGTGCCTGAAGCGATCCCGATTCGTGGAGCTACCCGCACCACATGCAAGTCAACAATAACCCCTTCAGCGTTGTTTCCCGATTCACGAATAATGACATTGGCCGATTTTCTGCCCACACCGGGTAATTTGGTTAATTCCGTTAGAGTTGTGGGTATTTTATCATCATCTTCTATCATTTGCGCCAGCTTAGTGATCCATTCAGACTTGTTGCCAAAATTTCTCACAGAGCTTAGGTAGCGATATAAATCATCAGGGGTAGCATTTGCCAGGCTATTCATGGACGGGTATGCTTCGAAAAATGCAGGAGTTAGTTCATTGATATGCCTATCGGAGTCCTGTGCTGAAAGAATGACCATTACTAACAATTGATACCGGTTTTTGTAATTAAGGGGATGCTTCCGTTTGTCATACTGTTTCATTAATGGTTCAAGGTATTCCATCCAATTCTGTTCCATATTTATTAAGTTTAAAGGTTCGTATAATTGAGAATTCGCACAAATTTTATTCTGTTACAGAACAATTCTTCATGTGGTAAGGTTCAATGCTTTTGTGCTCCAGTTTGCAAATTCGGCTTACAACTCAATTGTATTCTTAATGTTTTTCTTAAACAAAAAAGGAAGCTCATTTCTGAACTTCCTTTTTGTAGCGGGAACGAGAGTTGAACTCGTGACCTCCGGGTTATGAATCCGACGCTCTAACCAACTGAGCTATCCCGCCATTCTTTTAAAGCGGTGCAAAGATAGCCATTTTGGCGTATATGACAAATTTTTAAGAAGAAATAAATTGTGAAAGGTGAATGAAATCAAACTTACAGAAGCTATTCGGCTGATTATAATAACTGTAATTCTATTAAAATTTTGGATTCATTCCCAGATTATACATGACAAATGACCACATATCGGTTTGTGCATCGATCACTTTGCCGATAGGTTTGCCTGCACCATGCCCTGCTTTACTGTCAATTCGTATCAATGTGGGAACATTTCCAGTATTATTGGCCTGCAACGTAGAAGCAAATTTAAATGAATGAGCCGGAACAACACGATCATCATGATCGGCAGTCATTACCAGTGTTGCTGGGTATTTGACCCCTGACTTTACATTGTGTAGTGGTGAATAGCCTTTCAGGTATTCAAACATTTCTTTACTGTCCTGGCTATTGCCATAATCACTGGTCCATGACCATCCGATGGTAAACTGATTATAACGCAACATATCGAGCACACCCACTTCGGGAATAGCCACCCTGTACAAATCGGGACGTTGGGTCATACAGGCACCAATCAGCAAACCACCATTAGAACCACCGTCAATCGCCAGTTTGTTGGAAGATGTATATCCCTTTGCTATTAAATACTCAGCTGCTGAAATGAAGTCGTCAAACACATTTTGTTTATACATTTTTGTACCTGCCAGGTGCCAAGCTTCACCATATTCACCCCCGCCACGGATATTAGCAACTACATAGATACCCCCATTTTCCAGAAAAGGAATGCGAACTACACTAAAGGTAGGGTTTAAGCTGATATTGAAACCACCATAACCATAAAGCATCAAGGGATTTTTACCATCCTTCAGAATTCCTTTTTTATACATGATCGACATGGGTACTTTCGTTCCATCCTTGCTGGTAAAGAATACCTGCTCTGAGATATATTCTTCGGGATTGAAGGAAACCTCTGTTTTGTGGTAAAGTTCCGAACTGTTTTTTGCAACATCAAATTTATAAATAGTGGGAGGGAAGGTATAGGAATTAAAGATGTAAAACGCTTCATGATCATCCTTATCACCCGAAAAACCGCTCAATGTTCCTAATGTAGGCAATTTGACTTCGTAAAGCTTTTTACCTGTCAAATCATAACCATAGGCATGATTAGCGGCATCCTTCATATACTCGGTTAAAGTTACTCCACCAATAATTGTAACTCTTTCAAGTACATTCTCCGACTCAGGAATGATTTCTTTCCAGTTCTCACGAGCATGATTTACAGGATCAACTTCCATTAACCGTTGTTTCTGTGCTTTCCAATTCGTAAGAATATAGATTTTTCCATTAACATGATTAATGACTGAATAATCGTTCTCAAATCCCGGGGCAAATAATTCAAATTTAGAATCAGGAATAGTAAGGTCCTTAAATAATAATTCGTTTCCGGTGGTTGTTTCTGTTTCGGTGATAAAAAGATATTTTTCATCCTCGGTGACAATGGGATAACATTCCCGAAGCGGAAAGTCCTTGTTTTGATAAATTAATTTATCCTGACTTTGTGATTGCCCGACTGTATGATAATAGACTTTTTCATATTCGTTTTTATTAGAGTATTCTTTACCCGGTTCAGGAGCGTCATACGCACTATAATAGAATCCATTGCCCTGCCAGGAAATACCTGAAGATTTTGACCATTTGATGTGATCCGCTAAGACTTGACGGGTAGCCATGTCCATGACAAAGATTTCGTTCCAGTCGGAACCACTTCTTGCAATAGAATAGGCAAGGTACTTTCCATCTTTTGAAAAAGCTTGGGCATGCAAGGCTACGGTTCCATCAGCTGAAAAGGTGTTCGGATCAAGCAATACTTCGGGTTCGGAAGTTATTGTTGCCTGCCGGTATAAAACACTTTGATTCTGGAGTCCGTTGTTTTTAAAGAAAAAGTATTGACCATTCTTTTTGAATGGAGAACCGTATTTAGGATAGTTCATCAATGCCGTCAATCGATTTTTAAGCTCTTTACGAAAAGAAATCTGTGACAAATAATCGAAGGTCACTTTGTTTTGTGCCTTCACCCAGGCAGAGGTTGCCACTGAAGTATCATTTTCCAGCCAACGGTAAGGATCATGAACTTCAACGCCAAAATAGGTGTCAATTACTTTACCCTTGGCTGTTTGAGGATAAATAATTTGTGAATTGGAATTATTTGATGATAAAAAGGCCATAATGAAAATTAATGGAATGAAACGTTTCATATTTGATTGATTTTTCAAGACATTAGACATTAATAATTATTTAAGGAAGTGACTTATTGTAATTTTAATTCTTTTGCAATTTCAAGCATGTACGCATAGGCAGCATCATGCTCATTGGGTATAACTCCATCCATGATAGCATCTTTGATGCGGGTTTTTATTTCACCAACGATAGAAGAGGCAGGTAGATTAAAAGCATCCATAATTTCTTTTCCACCAATAGGAGGTTGAAAGTTACGGACACGATCTTTTTCTTCTATTTCTTTTAGTTTTTGACGAACCAACTGAAAATTTGCACGAAATCGTTTTACTTTTTCTGCATTCTTAGACGTAATATCCGCTTCACACAAAACCATTAGATCCTCTATATCATCACCGGCTTCAAATAATAACCTGCGAATAGCCGAATCGGTGATTTCCTCCTCACTTAATACAATGGGGCGCATATGAAGGGTGACCATTTTCTGAACATACTTCATCTTTTCATTGGTTGGAAGTTTTATCCTCCTAAAGATATCAGGAATAATTTTTTCACCAATAAAATTGTGATTATGAAACGTCCAGCCTACCCGGGCATCAAATTTCTTAGTGAGAGGCTTTCCAATATCATGCAATAAGGCAGCCCAGCGGAGCCATAAATTGTCGGTATGTTTACATACATTATCCAACACAATCAATGTGTGATGGAAATTATCTTTGTGTCCGATACCATCACGCGTTTCTGCACCCTTTAATGATAAAAGTTCCGGGAAAATGAGTTCAAGAAGCCCTGTTTTTTCAAGTAAAATGAAACCAACAGATGGTTTTCTTGACATGATGATTTTATTCAATTCATCGGCTATCCTTTCTTTCGAAATGATTTCTATACGTTCCTTGTTGCGGATAATTGCTTCGAAGGTATTAGTTTCCAGAAAGAAACCTAGTTGAGCTGAGAACCGGATACCTCGCATCATTCGAAGCGGATCGTCAGAGAATGTTACATCAGGGTTGAGAGGGGTACGAATGACAAAGTTCTTCAGATCTTCCAAGCCACCAAAAGGATCGATCAATTCACCGAATCGATCTTTGTTAAGGCATAGAGCCAGGGCATTTATCGTAAAATCCCTTCGATTCTGGTCATCTTCAAGGGTTCCATCTTCGACTATGGGATTGCGGGAGTCACGCATATAAGATTCCTTGCGGGCTCCAACAAATTCAACCTCAATTTCTTTTAGTTTTACCTGCGCGGTACCAAAGTTTTTAAAAACTGTGAGGCTTGCATTTTTTCCTAACTTTTTAGAGACTTTTTTAGCTAATTCAATACCACTACCTACTACAACAACATCAATGTCTTTTGAAGGACGTTTTAAAAAGATATCACGAACAAATCCTCCAATTACATAACATTCCTGCTGTTGTTCATCTGCTGCTTCTGAGATAATTTGAAATATCTTGTCTTGTAAGTATTTTTTCATAAAAGAGGGATTATCCTAATTTTGGAACACAAAGGTAAGTCAATAAAGTCAAATGACAAAGAATCACCAATTAGTAAGTCCTTTTAAAACTCTTGATGTAAATAAAAAAGACTTATCAGGGATTTCCCCAATAAGTCAATAATTTATTTGAAAAATAACTAACTAAAAAATCTAATTATTTTACTTTAGTAGCTTTTCGTGCCCGTGCTTTTTTTAATTCATCTTCAAGGGATTCAATTTC
>CAIYOZ010000187.1 GCA_903927945.1 uncultured Bacteroidales bacterium
CCCAGTTTCCAGTACAACCACACTTAACGCAGTCGCAATTACTTCAAGTCTAACTATTAGTGATGTAGTTTCTGCTACTTATACTTTCCCCTCTCCAATTACAGATATAACTACGCTGAGGAGTTCTCCAACCAGTGGCTTTTATCAGCTTACAGGTCAAGCATTGTTAACTTTTAAAGATGCTCAGGGAAAAGTAAAATTTATACAAGATTCAAATGCCGGAATTGTAATTTATGATGCTGCCGGAACCATTACTTCTACTTACAATATTGGGGATAAAATATCGAATATTTATTGCACCTTATCTTTGTATTCTGGAATGTTAGAATTAATTCCTTTTGCTGATTCGGGTGCAGCTCAATCAACAGGAAATGCTGTAACACCAACTATTGTAACGTTGTCAAATATTGCTAGTTATATTGGACAACTTGTTACTGTTAAGAATGTAGCTATTACAGGAACAGGCAACTTTGTGGCATCGGTGACTACTGCATTCACTTCTTATCCAATAAATGATGGTACTGCAGGTGTATTAAGAGTTGCCTATACTGACTTACCTTACATTGCTTCGGCAATCCCAACAACAAATCAGGATATTACCGGAGTTGTGAATATGTACAGCACTACTGAAGCTGATTTAGTTCCACGTACAGCAGCCGACATGGTAAATACAACAGTAACTGCAGTTAATCAAGTTTCTTCTACTTCAGGAATTACTACGTCGAACGGCAACATAATATTTTCTGCAACCGCAGGGCAAACAGTTGAAATCTTCAATGCTGTTGGTCAGAAATTGCTACAACGGGAAGCGGTGACTGGATTGAATACTATTGCAGTATCTGCCAGGGGTATTGTATTGGTGAAAGTTGATAATCGCATTGCCAAAGTGATTCTCTAATTCATTCCTTCCAAATCATTAAAAAAGGCTGTCCCGATCGGATGGCCTTTTTTAATGATTTGCCTGATGTAACTCTTATACGCATAACTTTTACTAAAATTCAATTATTTGAAAATATTTATCAATAAAATTCAGAGAATTAAAGCGATTGAATACACACTATATATTTGTATATGTGAAGTATAGCTTAATAACACTACTTCAAATTCCTTCCCGTGTCCGCACACGAAAACAAAATTTATTTTGTTTATTCAAAATAAGTTGTAAATTTGCATGAAAATCACGCTGTGTACGAACACGGACACTTGTTTTAAAACCACTATGCAAGAAACAAATCACAAGATACGTATTAAGGATATTGCTTTACTGGCAGGAGTTTCAGAAGGAACTGTCGACCGGGTATTGCATAACCGGGGGGATGTATCGGCCAAAAGCCGGGAAGCAGTAACCAAGGTGCTGGAGGAAATGAATTATTCGCCGAACCTGTTGGCACGGTCATTGGCTTCGAAAAAGCAATACAGATTTGTATGCCTGTTTCCGGCACATCAGCCCGGCAACTACTGGGAAGACATCGATAAAGGCTTCGATCTGGCAGCTACCGATTTTATGCATTACAATGTTCAGATTGAAAAACAGTATTTCAATCAATATGATACCCGCTCATTTGTCAATGTTTCGAATGCGATCCTTCAGAGTGAACCGGATGCAGTTTTTATATCCCCTATTTTCAGGGAAGAGACGCTGGCATTTACCGCAGAACTGACAAAACTCCATATTCCTTTTTCATTTATAGATTCATTGATTGCCGAGGCCGATTACGTGACGTATTATGGTCAGAATTCGTTTGAAAGCGGATATATTGCAGCTAAGTTATTGCTGGGATCATTGCCCGAAGGATCACAGATTATTGTGGCCCGTACCTTACGCAAGGGATCAGAATCGAACCAGACCGTCACCCGGCGGAATGGATTTTTGAAGTACATACTGGATCATCACTTGCAGGATAAACACGAATTGATTAATGTGGAATTTATCAATGATGATGAGAAGACAAACCTGGAATTATTACGGGAAGTATTTAGCAGGCATGGAAATATTAAGGCAGCCATTACTTTCAATTCAAAAGTACACCGCTTGGCGATGCATCTGGACACATTAAATCAAACGAACGTCCGTTTAATAGGGTATGATTTGCTGGAGCAAAATGTCAGGTACCTGCAACAGGGCGTCATCAATTACCTGATAGCACAACGACCCCAGAAACAAGCCTATTTCACCGTCAGGGACATGTGCCGGGAGCTTATCTTCAGGCAGGAAATAAAAAAAATCAATTATGTGCCCGTTGATATTTTACTGAATGAAAATATTGATGATTATTTGAATTTTACAGAATAAGAAGAATTTACGATTTAAACTTTTCCAAAGTAAAAGAAACTTTGGAAAAGTAACCAATTAAATAACAGTTAATTAACCAAAAATAATAATTATATGAAATTAGGAAAATTCAGTATTGGAACCGGTGACCGGTTTTCGCATCAAGGAGTAGCCCAACTAAGAGCCATTGTGAAAGCGAATGAATCGGGTCTGGACATTAGTCCTGTTTGGAACAAGTCGAACCGTGAGCACCAGTATGTTCATTCTCAACCGTCTGATGTACGAAAAGAAGCAGATGCAGCAGTTAAGGCTCTTGGATTTGAAGGAAAATACTTTGTGGATGCCGATCATATCAATCTAGGAAATGTAGCTCCATTTGTGGAGACTGCCGATTTCTTCACACTGGATGTGGCTTCGTTCATTGGCAAGGAAAGTAAGGAGGAAGATGTGGATGCTTTTGTAGCATCATGCGAAAAATACATAGGGAATTTGGCCATTCCGGGATTTGATCATTCGTTATTGGTCACCAAGGAATTATTGAAAAAGATAGCCTCGAATTTTCTGGCTGCCACACAACAGGCAGCTGATATTTATAACTTCCTGAAAGCGGAAAAAGGGGAAGGCAATTTTATCACAGAAGTTTCGATGGATGAGGTAGAAAGCCCCCAGACTCCGGTGGAATTATTGTTTATCCTGAAAATGCTTGCCGATAAAGGCGTTCCTGCACAAACCATAGCCCCTAAATTTACAGGCCGTTTCAATAAAGGAGTCGATTACACGGGTAACGTTGATCAGTTTGCCAAAGAATTTGAAGAAGATGTGTTGGTAATCGACTATGCAGTGAACGAATTCGGACTTCCTGAAGAATTAAAACTAAGCATCCATTCAGGCAGCGATAAGTTCTCTATTTACCCTGTTATGGCACATGTCATCAAGAAATACAACAAAGGACTGCATGTAAAGACTGCCGGTACCACCTGGTTGGAAGAAGTCATCGGACTGGCAGTTGCCGGGGGCGAAGGACTGACAGCAGCCAAGTACATATATGCCCATTCACTGGGTCGAAAAGATGAATTATGTGCCCCTTATGCGGATGTGATTGACATTGATGACTCAAAACTGCCAACAGTGGAAGAAGTGAATACCTGGTCGAGTGAAAAATTCGCCAGCACATTGCGTCATATACCGGGACATCCTGATTACAATCCAAATTTCCGTCAGTTGATTCACGTGGCCTACAAGGTTGCTGCTGAAATGGGAGGTGAATATACCGGACTATTGGAAAAATATGCTGATGTCATTGGTTCATGCGTAGAAGAAAACATCTATGATCGTCACTTGAAAAGATTATTCAATTTATAATTCAATTTAATATCTAATTATATGCAAAACTTATTTAATGTAAAAGACAAAGTAGCCATTATTACAGGTGGTTGTGGTATCCTGGGCCGGGGAATGGCAGAATATCTATGTGAACAAGGTGTGAAAGTAGTTGTTCTTGACAGGGATGCTGTAGCTGGCGATAAATTGGTTGCCGAACTTACATCCAAAGGTCATGATGCACTGTTTTTATATACCGATGTGCTAAACAAAGAAGTGCTGGAACAAAATTCGAAAGACATCAAGGAAAAGTATGGTCGGATTGATATTTTGGTAAATGCTGCCGGTGGTAATATGGCAGGTGCGACTATCGCCGATGATAAAACAATTTTTGACCTTGATGTTGATGCTTTCCGCAAAGTAGTGGATTTGAATCTATTTGGCACAGTACTGCCTACCATGGTTTTTGCAAAAGTGATGGCAGAACAAAAGCAAGGAAGTATCATTAATATCTCATCCGAATCGGCTATCCGTCCATTGACACGTGTAGTAGGATACGGGGCATCAAAAGCTGCCGTGACCAACTTTACAAAATACCTGGCTACAGAACTTGCCACCAAATTTGGTGAAGGATTACGGGTTAATGCCATGGCACCGGGATTCTTCCTGACCGAGCAAAACCGTACCCTTATGACTAATCCCGATGGATCGTTGACTGCACGAGGTCATAAAATTATAGCCCATACTCCATTTGGCCGTTTCGGACAACCTGACGAATTGTTTGGCACACTTCACTGGTTATCGAGCGAAGCGTCTAAATTTGTAACCGGAACCATGACAGTGATTGACGGAGGTTTTGACGTATATTGTATTTAAAGACCTGGCCCTAAAGGGGAAAATAAAAAAGAGATAAACGATTAATTAACTAGAGTGATAGCTTACACTCCTCTTTTATAGGTAGGAGAGGAGGTAGGCACACTTCAAAATTTCATTTCAGATGCATTTATGTAAACAATCCTGGAGATGGTATGGCCCCAATGATCCAGTTCGACTTTCAGACATTCGACAGGCCGGAGCAACAGATATCGTGACAGCACTACACCAGATCCCAAATGGGGAAGTGTGGCCTGTAGAGGCAATCCTTGAGCGTAAAAAAATAGTAGCAGAAGCAGGACTTACCTGGTCGGTAGTGGAAAGCGTTCCGGTACACGAAGATATTAAGAAACGCAGTGGCAATTATAAGTTGTACATCGAAAATTATAAGCAATCAGTACGAAACCTGGCACAATGCGGTATATTTATTGTAACCTACAATTTTATGCCAATACTGGATTGGACCCGTACAGATCTCGCATATACCATGCCTGATGGTTCGAAAGCTCTACGGTTCGAAATGGCAGCTTTTGTGGCCTTCGACCTTTTCATCCTGAAACGTCCAAATGCTTCAAAGGATTATACTGAGGAGCAAATCAGCAAGGCAACTGTACGCTTTGAAGACATGAGTGAACAAGAGAAAGAAACGCTTACCCGCAATATGATAGCAGGATTGCCAGGTGCCGAAGAGAGTTTTACCATCGAGCAATTCCAGGCAGCATTGGATACTTATGCTAATGTCAATGAAAATCAACTGCGCAATAACCTGTTTTATTTTATCAACGAAATAACCTATGTGGCTGATCAGGTAGGTGTGCAAATGGCTATTCACCCGGATGATCCTCCGCGTGCAATCTTAGGTTTACCACGTATCTTAAGTACGGCTGAAGATGTTCGGAAACTTTTTGCAGCAGTTCCCAGCAAAGCGAATGGGATTTGTTTATGTACAGGATCTTTCGGTGTATCATCGGTCAATGATTTGACTTCCATGCTCTATGAATTCGGAGAGAGGTTGTATTATGTCCATTTCCGCAGTACCCGGCGCAACAATGAAGGTGATTTTTATGAGGACAATCATCTGGAAGGCGATGTGGATATGTACGAGGCCATGAAAGCTTTGTTAGTGGTAGAGTATACCTACAAACGAAATATCCCTATGCGTCCGGATCATGGACATCAAATGATCGACGACTTGCATAAGAAAACGAACCCCGGTTATTCGTGTATTGGCATGCTTCGTGGTATGGCCGAACTCAGGGGATTGGAGTTAGGAATATCAAGGACACTGTTTTAATTTACTATTTATCAATTTACTATTTACCATTTAAAAACTTTTCCAAAGTGAAAGAAACTTTGGAAAAGTTGATTAACCAACAAATCATAAAACACAAAAATCATGAGCTTAGAATTAAAAAAGGATTGCAAATACTCTCTTTTAGTGGCTACCAGTATGGGAATACGCATTACTCCGGTAAACGGACAACCAGTACATAGCAGCCATTTATATGAAATGCAGGCTACCAGTGCCGAAACCAATGTCGCCAGTATAGCCTCTTTTCCTGGGTCTACCGGTAAAAGTACTGACTACTTTCGTGAAAGAGAGTCCGATTGCACAACTGATCAAGAATGACCTCAGGAGCCGTCATATGGATTACGAAGGTCCTGAAGTTGAACAAGGAGATCCATGGGGATTCCGTCATCAATTCAATATAGCAGATAGCGGTTTTGGCTCACGTGGGCCGCGCGTATTGAACGATCGTGCCGGAGAGGTGGGACGGACACTAAACGTAAAAGATTTTGATCTGGAGAGGATATTTGCTACTGACGGGGTACAAATACTTCACCTGTCAGGTTTGATTGGAGCTTTATCTCCTGAAACCAGCAACTTCTGTCTTCAACTGGCACGTTATGCAAAAAAGAACGGTACCCGTATTTCCTTTGATTTGAATTACCGGGCATCCTTCTGGAAAGGTCGTGATCAGGAACTACATGATATTTTTACTGAAATAGCTTCTGTAGCTGATATCCTGATTGGAAACGAAGAAGATTTTCAACTTTGCCTGGGCATAGAAGGTCCTGAAGCCGGTGGAAAAGGTATTGACGCTCAGATTGAAGGTTTTAAGGGTATGATTGGACGTGTAAAAAAGGCATTCCCCAATGCTTCAGTTTATGCTACTACGTTACGTCAGGTGATCAGTACAAACGAACATTTGTGGGGTGCTATCATGTTGGATGGAGAAACCTGGAATGTGATTGAACCACGCAAAATAAATGTACTGGATCGTATAGGTGGCGGTGATGGTTTTGTTGGCGGTATGCTGTATGCTATCCTGAAAGGATGGGATTCTGAAAAATGGGCTCAGTTTGGATGGGCTTCCGGTGCTTTGGCTACAACTTTCCTGACGGATTATGCACAACCGGCCGATGAGGAAATGATCTGGAGTATCTGGGGCGGAAATGCACGGGTGAAAAGATAAAGTCATTTACTATTTATTCATTTACTATTTACCATTTAAGACATTTGCTGTTTAATTTATTTACTATTTTTTCATTTAAATACTAAAGAAGATGAATGCAATAGAATTAAAAAAAAGATTGCAAGGTTTTGCTTTACGGATAATTAAACTTACTGAAAAATTACCGAATAATATAACCGGAAGAACATTAGGAAATCAGATTATCAGATCCGGGACATCACCTGGGGCAAATTACAGGGCAGCATGTTTGGGTAAATCAGATAAAGATTTTCTAAACAAGTTAAAAATGGTGGAAGAAGAATTAGATGAAACGCTCTATTGGTTAGAATTAATTATACTTTCAGATTTAATCAAAGAAAATTTGTTATCTGATTTGATTACAGAAAATCATGAATTATTGAAAATAATTGTAAGCTCAATAGTTACAATGAAGAAAAAAATAAATTCAGATATGAATAAGTCAAATGAATAAATTGTAGGTGTTTAGATATTAAATAGAATGATTATCCGTATTTAACTCAATAATTGAGATAAATTTTGTATCTTTAGGTCATAAACCAAATAGCACAAATAAGCATGAAACTATTAGATTTTGACAAGAATTATCCCACAGAAGA
>CAIYOZ010000188.1 GCA_903927945.1 uncultured Bacteroidales bacterium
GGTAGAGGTTGGTTGATTAGTTGATTAGTTGATTGGTTGATTGGTTGATTAAGTTGACCAGATGATTGGTTAATTGGTTAATTGGTTGATTAGTTGACCAGGTGATTGTAGGAGGAGATTGAAGATTTTTAATGAATTAAATTCAGTGCTTTTAGAATGAAGGTTGTATATTTGCATCAACAATGTTTTAATAATCAACTCCTATGATACATACCGTAAAAATAGACGACAAAACACCCACCGGCAAACGACTGATCAATGAATTGCGCAAACATCATAAGATTGTGGAGTTTGAAAACCCGGCTGAAACAGGAGTTATTCCTGAGGGATATGTAACCGGTGACGAATTTGAAAATCAGGTAAAAGAGAATATAATCTCCTATTGTAAAGAGAATGGTATTTTATAGTCAGGTGGCAATAAATAATTTATCTGATATTTTAACCGGTTTGATAAGCTGGCAATAGCATCCTCTTGAGGTTAACCATGCATTGAAATATGTTTCAGAAATCAGACAGGTTTGTAATCAGTTAGATACAAAATTCTTTCATTTCAACACACGATTTGCTCTTCAGAAGCGTTATGGTGAAAAGGTTTATACTTATCGACGAAATAAGAACACAGTTTGGTATATAATTTACAACCTGGATCAACACGGGAATGTGTATATTCAACGAATCGTTTCAAACTATAATACCAGAATTGATTAATTTTAATTTTAACATGATACATACCGTAAAAATAGACGACAAAACACCCACCGGCAAACGACTGATCAATGAATTGCGCAAACATCATAAGATTGTGGAGTTTGAAAATCCGGCTGAAACGGGGGTGGTTCCGGAAGGATATATGACATCAGAAGAATTCAGGATAGAATCACGAAAAGATCTGGACGAATTATGTAGAAAACATGGTCTTTTATAGTCTTAGGGCAAAACGAGATTTAAATAGTATCTTTGATGGATTGCTTTCATGGTCGAAACATCCATTAGAATATAATCATGTAGTGATATATCATAATAAAATTCTTTCTGTTTGTGATTCATTAGATTCCAAGAAATTTCATTTCAATGCGCAATTTGCACATCACAAACGTTATGGTGAAAAAGTTTATACCTATCGACGAAATAAGAACACAGTTTGGTATATAATTTACAATCTGGATCAACACGGGAATGTGTATATTCAACGAATCGTTTCAAACTATAATACCAGAATTGATTAATTTTAATTGTAACATGATACATACCGTAAAAATAGACGACAAAACACCTACCGGTAAACGTCTGATTGATGAACTACGCAAACATCGGAAGATTGTGGAGTTTGAAAACCCTGCAGAAACAGGAGTTATTCCTGAGGGATATGTAACAAGTGAAGAATTTAGAGAAACTGTGAAAGAAAACTTGCGAAAGAAGTTTGATCACGATGGTAATCTATAGTTCAAGAGCTATTGATGATTTAACCAATATTTTATATGGGTTAAGAAATTGGACCAAACATTTTGTATCTGATGAACAGGCTATTAGATATGTAGATGACATTTCAGATATATGTGATCATTTGGATACTAAATCATTTCATTTCAATGCACGATTTATTTTCCATAAACGATACGGTGAAAAGGTCTATACCTATAGACGAAATAAAAATACAATTTGGTATATAATTTACAACCTGGATCAACACGGGAATGTGTATATTCAACGAATCATTTCAAACTACAATACAAAATCCGATTCAGCTTAAATTACTGACTTGATGCAATATCAAATATTGTAAGATTGTATAATTTGAAGTAATTACACAAACGACCATGAACTGAATCTTCATGGTCGTTTGTTTTAATAAATATTCATTCTGAGGTAATAGGTTCAATGATCGTTGATACTTTTGTGATCACATTTGCCGGAAATCCTCCTTGCAGGGCATGTTCACGAACCATTTCTTCATTGGGTGCAATGTAAATGCAATAGATTTTATCAGTTGTCACATAACTATGTACCCATTGTATTTGTGGTCCCATTTTGTTTAATACGCCACAAGAAGTCTGTGAGATAGCTTTCAATTGTTCGGCAGATAAATTACCTGCACCGGGTATATTTCTTTCAATTAAATACTTTGGCATAATATATTGTTTTAAATAACCCTACTCATCTGGCTTTTCAGTACCGCCCCGTTTTTTAGCTATTGGTTTCTGGTCTCCAATTTGTCCATATGCAATAAACAGGCATAAACATATAGGATCAGTATTCATAATCCATTTATGAGTTTGTGAAATGAATTCTTGCCATTCAGTACAACGTTCAAAATATATATCCCTCGTGGCAGAAAACTAATATCCATCACGACGTGCGAATCATTCGTTGAGGAATTATAGCAACTTTCACCATAGATATTATAGAGTGCAAGCCGCATTGGGGAATTGTCATTGCGATTGGTTTCTATGCTGAATTTTCCATACCCCGGAAGGCTAAGCACTTTTACATTCACAGCAGCCCTAGTTGTATTTATGCCCAAAAGAGCTTCGTTAATTTGATAGAGCGTGCCGCTGGTAAGGCCTGCTATGTAGAGTTGCCCGTTGACATCCATCCCGAAGGTACTAAAGTTGTTTCCTAAAAACCGGCCAATATCATTCACCACCCAGTTTCCGGATTCGTTATGGAGTGTCCAGATCCTGTCGGAGCAATAGTCGGCGAAGAAGTAATAGCCATAAAGCGGTGACAGGATATTGCTCCTGTTAACGAATCCACCGATGACGGCACATTCCGAAGCATGAGGATAGGTATATACCGGAAAGGTATACGAAGGGGAGGCATTACACCCCACGGTATTATAGGACGCATTGCCTTCATAACATCTCCAGCCGTAATTCTCACCTTCTATGCTTGTGGAAGGCTGCAGGTCTATTTCTTCATACGTGTTCTGTCCCACATCACCGATCCATAAATCGTGGGTCAGGGGATCGAAGCTGAACCGCCAGGGGTTACGCAATCCGTAAGCCCAGATTTCCCTGAGAGCGGTGGTGCTATTGAAGAATGGATTTGAAGTAGGGATCGCATATGGATTTCCATGGTTTACATCGATGCGAAGTATTTTACCGTGATAATCCATCAGGTTTTGTGCACGGTTATTGGGATCACCCTCCGAGCCTCCATCTCCGAGGCCAATATACAGGTATCCATCAGCACCAAAGGAAAGGTTACCTCCCTTGTGGTTTGTGAATGGCTGAAAGATGGTCATTAGTTTGAATTCACTGGAAGGGTCAGCCTGGTCGGGATTGGTGCTGCTCACATTGAACCGTGAAATGTGGGTACTGTCGCCTGTTCCTATATAATTGACGTAGAAATAGCCGTTCATTTTATATTGCGGATGAAATGCCACTCCGAGCAACCCTTCTTCACCACCGTACTTCACCCGGCTGGTGATATCAAGGAAAGGAACAGGATTCACAGTACCATCTGAATTGACGATATTAATCTTCCCCTGCTGATTGACTACAAAAAGACGAGAATCACCTGCATTGGTGATACACACCGGAGAAGTAAGGCCTGTTGCAAAGGCAATCAGATTCGGTGAACTGACAGCCTGTGTCTCCTTGCAACTGACACTCGTGAAACTAAACAATAAGAATAAACAACTGAGTATTTGCGGTAAAGTTTTCATCATAGTCAGTTTTTAGTCATTGGTTGAAGTTAAGATTTTAATTACTTAAAAACAACCCTGATGACGATTTGTTCAGGCAAAAACGAGGTCTTTACAGGCAGGATGGTAGCTCAGATTCTTAAGGAAGTTTTATGGATTTGAACCGGTTTTCCATTAAATGACTAATGGCATTCAGGGTATCTGCCACCGACCGGTCGACACAACAATTTGTATCAATCCATGCTGCATTTTTATGTTTTTTGTAAAAGGAGATTAATTCATTGACTTGTCTGGTTACTTCCTGTAAAGGGACTTCCGGTTTTCGGGCATGTATGATCTCCGGATTTGCACCCAGACAAATAATTAAATCCGGTTTGGGAATCGATATCAGGCCTAATGTAAATGCCCATCTAGGTAATGAGATACGTGTACGACGAGGATCGATAAAGTATTCATAATAATAACGGTCGAAAATCCACACGCATGAACGAAATGCTTTTTTAGGGTATACTTTTAACCAATAACCGAATACATAATCGATCATGTAATAATTGAAACGCAAGATAGATTCCAACACCCCGAATTGTTTTTTACTGTGAGGGTCATAATCAGGTTGGTCAGATTCGTTTTTCTTTCCAAGTAAGACGGCGATAGTAGGTATTAAATTCGGTCGCAGATGTTCGTAATAGACACTTTTTCGATAGGCTTCATTCAAAACAGGCTTGACACGATCGATGATGGTTGTTTTCCCCGAGCCATCCGTGCCAAGAAAAGCAATGGTATAACCCGGTTTATAAAAAGCTCTGCGCAGAAATTGAATTCTTTGACTCAACTGCTTTTTGATTGAAAAAGGATTACGAAATATCTTATGATGAATTATCTTTCCTAATGCAGCTGTTTTAGTAAAGAGCTTTTCGAGTGATAAATTTTGGAATAAGAGTTCCACGAATTCGGATCCATATAATTGCGTGAATTGAGCTCTGTATTTTAGTTCATTTGATGTAACTTCCTCAACAAATGCATTCGTATAAGTATCACTTGACCATCCTTTGTGTACGATGTCTTTTAAAAAAGCAATTGTATAAGCCTTTCTTAAGTCAAGAACCCGAATACCCCGATAGAGCAGAATATCATTCTTAATCAGCTCAACCGGGTAAAAGTCATTTACCTGATAAAAACAGCCTTTAGAGTAGAGATCCAACTGTAAGCCCCAATAATTAACAGATACGCAAAATAACCGATAAAAAAGGACGTTGTTGTTGGTATAGAATGAAACAATTTTTATGTTGAATCGCTTTATTAAGTCTGCAAAAAGACTCATTAACCGATGGGCTTCTATCGGATTAACCATAATGCCCAGCTCGTTATTACCAGTGCTTTCAGGTAAATTACGATATTCACCTACCACAAAATAGTCTATTTGATTTGTATTAAGGATTGAAAACAGATCTTCCAGAAACTCACTTTTAGTATATTCCATTCATGCCGATATTAAATTCATTAATATTCTAATAACCCGTGAAGATTACAATGCATTACATGCGGAAAAAAGTATTTTTAGGAAAGGAATTTAAGACTTGAAAATAGACGATACTGTTTAATATAACAGTATCAATAGCAGAATGTTTGAAAATACAATGTCATTTTTTAATTTATTCCTGTACCCTTTGCACGGAATTGATTTCCTTGATTTTAATGATGTTTCGGCATAGATTGTTGATATCCTCGGTGTCGTGCACATAAATAAAGAACTTTCCCGAAAAGATACCGTCATTGGTCTCTATACTCATTTTGTTGATATTCACGCCATATCCTTCGGAGATTACTTTCAGGATTTGAATCAATACTCCTTTGCGATCAATACCTTTGATCTCCAGTATTTCTACGAATGACTGAACTTTATGAGTAGCCCAGTCCACCGAAACTATCCGTTCGCCGTAGCTGCTTTTTAGCTTGGCTGCCACAGGGCATTGGCGTTTGTGGACAATTACCATCTCTGCTTCATTGACATAGCCCAGTACATCATCTCCCGGAATCGGGCGGCAACATTCGGCCAGTGTATAAGTTTTGCCGGCATTCTCTTCTGTGAGCTTAATTGATTTCTTCCGATCAATTTTGACCTCCGGAACGACTGGTGAGACAGCTTTAGTATTCTCGGATGAACCACCAAAAGGTCTTTTGAGGTATTTTACAAACACATTCTGGCTTTTCGGCTTAAAGACTATTTTGCTGATCTCTTCAAGATTCAATAATCCTTTGCCCGCCTGCAAATAGAGTTCATTGCGTTGAGTCAGGTTGAAGTGATTCAGGAGCCGTACCACATTTTCATTATCAGGAGCTATATTCGCTAATGCTAAGGCTTGATCAACTCTTTTTTGCCCTTCGATCATGAATACCTTTTCTTCTTTTTTAAATAAAGTACGTAATTTGGTTTTTGCCTTGGCTGTGGTGATGTAATCGAGCCATTCGATCTGTGGTACTTGCTTTTTGGAAGTCAGGATTTCTATCTGGTCACCGCTGTTGAGCTTGTAACTAAGGGGTACCAGCTTGTGGTTCACTTTAGCGCCGATACAATGATTCCCCAGATCGGAATGCACAGAATACGCAAAATCAAGGGCAGTAGCTCCCTGAGCAATGGTTTTAATTTCACCTTTCGGAGTAAATACAAAGATCTCTGAAGCAAAGAGGTTCAACTTGAATGTATCCATGAAATCGATAGCATTCGGTTCAGGATGTTCCAACAATTCTTTGATAGTTTTCAGCCACTTATCCAGTTCAGATTCATCAGCTTCGCCCGATTTGTATTTCCAGTGAGCGGCAAGTCCCTGTTCGGCAATATCATTCATTCGTTCACTGCGGATCTGTACTTCCACCCATCGGCCGCCAGGACCCATGACAGTGACATGCAAGGCTTCGTAACCATTGGCTTTGGGAGTGCTTACCCAATCACGGATACGTTCGGGGTGGGGTTTGTAAAGCGCTGTTATGGCAGAGTAGAGCATCCAACACTGTTCTTTTTCATTCATTCCTTCCCTCGGTTTGAAAATGATTCGCTCAGCCAGAATATCATACACTTCTTCGAATGGTATATTGCGGGTCGACATTTTACGCCAAATGGAATAGACGGATTTGATACGGGCGCGGAGCCTGAAGTCATACCCCAGTTCGGTTAGCTTCTTGTCGATAGGGTCGGAGAACTCTTTATAGAAACGATTACGGGAAACCTCATCCACAATCAGCTTCGTTTCAATTTCTTTGTAGGTGTCGGGATGTTCGAACTTAAAACTGAGGTTCTCGAGTTCTGTCTTGATCTGAAATAAGCCAAGCCGATGAGCTAATGGAGCGTAGATATATTGAGTTTCACCGGCAATTTTATATTGCTTGGGTAATGGCATTGAACCCAGGGTTCGCATATTATGCAACCGGTCGGAGATTTTAATGAGAATTACCCGTATGTCTTCGGACATGGTGATAAGCAGTTTCCTGAAATTCTCGGCTTGTTCCGAGGCCTTTTCAGCAAAAACGCCCCCGGATATCTTAGTCAGGCCATCCACAATTTGAGCAATCTTCGGGCCAAACAGGTTTTCAATATCTTCGATAGTATAGTCGGTGTCTTCGACTACATCGTGGAGCAAGGCGGAGCAAATGGAGGTAGAACCAAGTCCTATTTCGGTAACCACAATGCGTGCCACCGCCAGAGGATGCATGATATAAGGTTCACCGGAACGTCGTTTAATACCCCGGTGCGCAGTATTTGCAAAGTTGAACGCCTTAGTTATAATATCAATCTTCTGCCGGTGACTCGTTTTACTATAATCGCCGAGCAATGCCTCAAATTCATGCTGAATCAGCTCATCTTCAGTTATCGGTTCAAGTAGGGTAGGCAACATACATTCACAGTTATCAGTTATCAGTTATCAATCATCAGTCAACAATCTATCAGTCAAAAGTTATTGCAAAGATATAAAAAATCAAGTAGACTACAATTTACAGGCCAGTTAACATTTATCATGTTGCACCCAACACCCTTTACTTTTGACTATTCATCAGGCATAATTAGTAACCGGCAAGCAGCAACCCGATATCATTGGCAGTTATCCCATAATACTCCCCGATAAGGTGGTTTACGAGTATGCCACCAAAGATGTAGGCTCCATGCCTGAATCCGGCACTTTCATTGATCGCCGAATCAACGCCCCCGGAATTACCGATCTTAAGAAGAATCGGGGCAAATATGTTGCTTAATGCCATGGAGGAAGTGCGGGCAACCCGTGCCGATATATTGGGGACGCAATAATGAACAATGCCATGCTTTTCATATACGGGATTTTGCAACGTGCGGCATTCGGAAGTTTCGAAACATCCGCCCTGATCAATGCTTAAATCAATGATAATTGCACCCGGTTTCATGGTTTTCACCAATTCTTCCGATACCATAAACCGTTCGGATCCATTAATATAGCGAAGATTTCCAATGACGGCATCGGCTGTTGAAAGGGCTTTAAAAAGAACAGCCGGATGAATGACTGAAGTAAACACCTGTTGTCCAAGGAAATGCTGTATCTTTCTTAGTTTGTTAATATCATGGTCGAAAATCTTTACTGTGGCCCCTAAGGCCATGGCAGTTCTGGCAGCAACTGAACCTGTCATCCCGGCACCTAAAATCAATACTTCAGAGGGCGTGATACCTGACACTCCACCTAATAACAATCCCTTGCCTCCCCGTTCATTGCTCATTAATTCGGCGGCTATGGCAATGGCGGTATTTCCTTCAATTTCTGAAAACGAACTCATGACCGGGAAAGCATTCTGTTCATCTTTAATCAACTCATAGGCGATGGAATTCATTTTCTTTGACATCATCAATTTAATGCATTCGGTTGACAGGTTGGTCAATTGTAGCATTGACATGATTGAAGACCTATCGTGCATCATATTCAACTCTTCGATGGTGGGAGGCGCAATTTTCAATACCATATCGGCACTGAATACTTCGGATGCATCCTCCACCATAAATGCCCCGGCCTCGCTGTATTGCAAGTCAGAATACTGCATGGGTACACCTGCACCACGTTGAATATAGACGCTGTGTCCTTCTTCTGTCACGATGGCAACACCTTCAGGGGTCAAGGTAAGCCTGGTTTCAACAGCTGTATTTTCTTTGGGAATACCTATCGACAAACGGGGTTGTCGGGCTATTTCGCGCAACAGCATTTCCTCAGGGAAAAGTGAACGTTGTTCTTTGGGACTATTTTTCATTATTGAATGAATGATTTATGGAGTACAAAACTAATCACTATTCTCGAAACAAGCAAATTACAGAAGATAAAAAGTAAGAAGAGGTGCAGTGTTTCGTGATTTAGCTCCGTGTTTTGAGTCTTGTGTTCTAAGTTATTATGTTTTTTCTATTTGAAATTAGTTTTCTACCATTCCTTGTTACTTTTAGTTCTTTAAAACTTTTGTACTTTTGTACACTATATGGAAAAGAATAAGTTTAATGGTCACCTGGCCATGCTTTCGGCAAACTTGATTTTTGGATTAAATACCCCGGTATCAAGGACCTTGATGCCTCAGATACTTAGTCCGTACACGCTGACATTTTTTCGTCTGGGAGGCGGATTAGTCCTGTTTTGGCTCGCATCCTTGTGTATAAAGGAAGAACATGTTCCAACCAAAGATCTGTTTTTATTGTTTGTTGCTTCATTTTTTGCGCTTTCCCTGAATCAATTGCCCTATTTTATTGGTTTGTCCATGACTTCACCTATAGACGCTTCCATTGTTGTTTCCACGTTACCCATTTTGACCATGATACTGGCTGCCCTTATCCTCGGCGAACCAATTACCTGGATGAAAGGGGTAGGTGTCATGGTGGGAGCTTCAGGGGCATTGTTGTTGGTGTTCAGTAGTCACTCACTCCATGTTGGGAAAAGTGATTTTCTTGGTGATATGATTGTTTTTGGAGCTGTTGCATCTTTTGCCATCTACCTGACTGTTTTCAAAAATCTGGTATCCCGTTATTCCCCGGTAACCGTCATGAAATGGATGTTTCTTTTTGGCACCATTATATGTTTTCCTTTTTGCTATCAACAACGCTGTACTCACCGACTTTGCCTGCTTTCACAGAGATAAAAACCATGACCATCGAAAATAATGGCATTTTAAATGCAATATCAAATGAACAAATGACC
>CAIYOZ010000189.1 GCA_903927945.1 uncultured Bacteroidales bacterium
AATCAACTTAATCAACCAATCAACTTAATCAACCAATCACCCAATCAATCAACCCATTTACGATTTTACGATTTTACGATTTACAATTTACAATTTACAATTTAATACCATTTATTAAACTTAATCAACCAATCAAGCCATTTACTATTTTACAATTAATACCATTTATTGAACTTAATCAACTTAATCAACTACCGACTATTAACTATCGACTACCGACTATAAACTATAAACTACCTTCTCTTCCGCTGTTTCTCCTCCTTTTCCAACCCATAATTCTCAAACGCCTTTATCAAACGGTCCAGGAAAGGGGTTTTAGTATACCGGATAGTTGCACGGTTAAGTTTCCCCTCTTCATCCTTAATTTGCACATCAAATATCCTGCTGAACAGTTCTGTCAGCTCTATGCGTGTTGGTTTCTTTTTATCTTTTCGTTGAATGATATTCTCCTGGTGCAACGCCACTACCAGTTCCAGCAGGTCGGTCACGTTCGCATTCCAGGTATAGGCGACTGTTGGGGGAGGTGTCGTTTCTGTTTTTTGCACTGCCAATACCTTGATTTCCAATTCGAGCCTTTTAGTATAGCGCTCAATTTCAAGCAGACAAAGGCTTTCAAAATCAGAAGTGTAAGTGATCCTTTCTTTAATATACCTGCTCTGCTCCGATTGAGTCCGCATGAATTTAAAATCATACAACTGCTCTTGCATGAAGTTTAATTTCGAAACGGTATTCGGTAGCCCGTTGCATTTTCGGGTCAATTCTGCTACATCGAATTTGTACTGATTGAAAACCCGGGTGGATGGATCGTTTTCAATCCGCATCATAGTCTCTTTAGTTTCCTGTATCGTTTCTTCTGTACCAAACTCAATCAGTGCCTTGAAATAAAATGCATAGAAATCCTCGTGATAATCTCCGTTCTTATCCCTGCGAACGAAATCCGTGATTTTATGAGCAAACGTTTCAATGTCTCGCTTCAGTTGTATCAAAAAACTGACATCAGTATCCATCCCGAAAATCTCTTTGTTTTGATTCTCCGGAAATCCTTTCCAGTTCTTGATGTCTTTCAAACAACCCGAAGCATAATCGTACGAAATATGAATATCCTTCACTTCATTCATCACCTCTTCCAATTCAACTAAGAATTCAGCATAATACAGATCAAATTCAGTCAGGTTGAAACGACATAACTTCCCATCGATTACGGTTTGCGATACTACCTTATGCAACAACCCATCCTGAAACACCTGCAGGGAGGTCTTGAAATAAGTATTCAGAAAATTGGCTTTCATAGTATTCATTAGGGTTCATTTTAATGGACATTCAAAAAGGTTAACTTTTTAAGCTTCAAATTTACGAATTATTTAATTAATATTATGAATATACGCCATTTATTTTTATAAAACATTAATTTATGAATGAAACTGTTTTATTTCCCCGATCTAGCCTGGTCTATCTCCTATGAACCTGTATAGAAACTCCTGCCAGATTAATGGGAGAGTCTTTAGACAATACATAGATAATACATAGTTAATACATAGTAGATACATAGTAAAGACATATCTATATAGATATAGTTTATGATTGTATTTAGTTTGTAATACAAAATTATTTAGTAACTTTGTATTAAAGACTCTCCCAAGAGTTACTAAGGAGGTTCGCAGGAGGAAGACTAGTCGGTAGTTAGCAGTTTATAGTTCATAGTTCATAGTTTATAGCATACCAGACTGGGAATACCAGTCTAAAAAACTTAATCTAACAAAAAAAAGATACTGCAATGAATATGAAGAATATAAGTATCGTACATTATCATTTGAATTTTTAGTTAGATAAGAGTTCATAGTTTATAGTTTATAATTTACAATTCATAATTCATATTAAAAATGAGTGCAGAAAAACAAACATCAAGATTCCAACAACCGTTGAAGCAATGGATAAAATGCAGCGTATGGTGCTTAATTTACATCCTTTTTATTGCATGGGTAGGTAATTATTGGTGGCTTCTAGGTTTGCCGGTTGTATTCGATTTGTTTATAACGAACTACATTCCCTGGACCTGGTGGAAAAGCACCAAGAATAAGTCCTTGTTAAGTGTCATGGGATGGGTTGATGCGATTGTTTTTGCCCTGGTAGCAGTCTATTTTATCAATACATTCTTATTTCAGAATTATCAAATTCCCTCTTCTTCATTGGAAAAAAGCTTATTGGTAGGTGATTTCCTTTTTGTAAGTAAAGCAAGTTACGGTCCACGAGTACCGAATACACCGCTTTCGTTTCCGTTGGTGCAACATACTTTTCCACTTTTGAACTGTAAGTCTTTTATTGAGCATCCACAATGGGATTATCACCGGTTAAAAGGGTTTGATACAGTGAAACGTAATGATATCGTCGTCTTTAACTTTCCAGCCGGGGATACCGTGGCTGTGAAAATGCAAAACCCCGATTACTATTCAATTTGCTATAATGTAGGTAAAATGTATATGGAACAACAAAATCCAAAAGTTCTTCCTACCACAGAACAATGTTATAATTTCGGGAGAGAAATTGTCAGGAGTAAAACATCTGATTACGGCGATATCGTGTACCGTCCGGTTGATCGTCGTGAAAATTATGTAAAACGTTGCATAGCCATAGCTGGTGACTGGATGCAGGTGAAGAATAATCAGGTATACGTCAATGGAACCAAACAGGATAAGATTCCAGGTATTCAATTTAATTATTTTGTCCAAACAGATGGAACCCTGATAAATCCTGAGATATTAGAGAAAATCGGAATTAGTAAGGACGATATTCAATTGTACAATGGAGGGCAGTATATTCAGGAATTTGCATCGATAGGTCTGGACGGGAAAATGCCTATTTATCATTTCCCATTAAATGAAGAGGAATATACTAAATTAAAAAACACCGCAGGTGTTACCAAAATTAAGATTGAAATCTCTGACAAACCGGGTGATGTTTTCCCGTTGGGTGGCGGAAAAAACTGGACACGCGACAACTACGGTCCAATCTGGGTTCCTAAAAGAGGGAATACACTGGCACTGAATTCGTACAATTTGCCTATTTATGAACGCATTATCAGGGTATACGAACATAACAAGCTGGAAATAAAGAATAATGAATTTTATATAAATGACAAGCTCACAAAGAACTATACCTTCAAAATGGACTACTACTGGATGATGGGTGATAACCGTCATAATTCTGCGGATTCACGTTATTGGGGTTTTGTTCCGGAGGATCATGTAGTAGGCCGTCCGGTGATGGTGTGGCTGTCGTTGGATAAAGATAAGGGATGGTTTGATGGTAAAATCCGTTGGAACAGATTTTTTAAGAATGCTGAGAAGTAAAAGAAGTAAGGAGTAAGATATGGCTGAAATAGTGTTGTCATCCGCATACCTGGCTCCGGTGGAATATTATTCGGAAATAGCAAAAGCAGAAGCAGTATACATTGAAAGTTTTGAATTCTATCATAAACAAACTTACAGGAATCGCTGTCATATTGCTGCTGCCAATGGGTCAATGACTTTGAGTATCCCGGTTGAAAAGGCTTGTACAGATAAAATAGTGATACGTGATGTTCGTATATCCGGGCATAATGATTGGCAAATACAACATTGGCGTTCTATAGAATCGGCTTATAATTCAACGCCTTTTTTTGAATACTATAAAGATGAACTGATTCCATATTATGAAAAGAAATGGACTTATTTGTTCGATTTTAATCAGGAATTGCAGGCTAAAATTCTTGAATTGCTGGATATACAAACCTTAATTCAACAGACAAACGAATATAAGGGAAAGTTGGATGATACCTTCCTGGATTTACGGGAAACGATTCATCCGAAAAGAGGAAATCAACATTTTAGCGGACAACCCTATTATCAGGTTTTTGACCAACGTTTTGGTTTTCTATCGAATTTAAGTATTATCGATTTGCTTTTTAACATGGGAAATGAATCGATACTCACTTTAATCAATAATTCAACATTGAAAATAAAATAATACTCTGTAATATGGAAGATTTAGATTGGAGTAATCTTGCATTCGGTTATATGAAAACCGATTACAATATCCGTTGTACTTTTAGTAATGGTGCATGGGGTGAACTTGAAACCAGTACCAGTGAGCATTTGTCACTTCACATGGCATCAACTTGTTTACACTACGGCCAGGAAGCATTCGAGGGATTGAAAGCATTTAGGGGAAAAGACGGGAAAATACGGATATTCAGAATGGATGAGAATGCAAAACGGTTGCAGGCTTCCTGTGATGGTATCATGATGGCCAAGTTGCCAATCGAGAAATTTGAAGAAGCAGTATTGAAAGCTGTGAAATTGAACGAACGGTTTGTTCCGCCTTACGAATCGGGTGCATCGTTGTATATTCGGCCGTTTCTTTTCGGTACAAGTGCTCAGGTAGGAGTAAAGCCGGCAACTGAGTATTTGTTTATTATATTCGTAACACCGGTGGGCCCATATTTCAAGGGTGGATTCCAAACAACCCCCTTTGCCATAATGCGTCAATTTGACCGTTCTGCACCCCTGGGAACCGGTATTTATAAGGTTGGAGGGAATTATGCCGCCAGCCTGGTTGCAGGTCAGAAAGCACATGATATGGGTTATTCGGCAGTGTTTTATCTAGATGCCAAAGAAAAGAAATACATTGATGAGTGTGGTGCTGCTAACTTCTTTGGTATAAAGGATAATACCTATGTCACACCGAAGTCTACTTCAATTTTGCCTTCCATCACCAATAAGAGTTTAATGCTGTTGGCCGAAGACATGGGAATGAAAGTTGAACGTCGCACAATACCGGTAGAGGAGTTAAGTACATTCCAAGAAGCCGGTGCCTGTGGTACAGCAGCCGTGATTAGTCCAATACAACGGATTGATGATATCGATGAAAATAAATCCTATGTGTTTTCAACAGATGGTAAACCGGGAGTTATTTGTGAGAAACTCTACAAAAAGCTTCGTGCCATTCAATACGGTGATGAACCGGATAAGCATGGTTGGGTGACGATTCTTGAGTAACATCCCCAGATAAATTACATGCCAATTTCCAATCATTATTGAATGTATTGGCAAATTGGCATTTTTGCTTTGATAAATACGAAAAATACATTTTATTATTATGATCTCTAAAACTGATGTTTTCCCTATAGGACAAATAAATAAGCCACATGGTGTGAATGGTGAAATGTCTTTCTCTTTTACTTCCGATATTTTTGACCGGGAAGAAATCCCTTATTTTGTTTTTGAGATGCAGGGAATTCTGGTTCCTTTTTTTCTGGAGGAGTATCGTTTTAAAGGTAGTACTACCGGATTGATGAAGTTGGAAGGTATTGTAAATGAAGAACAAGCACGTACTTTTTATGGGTTGACAATTTATTTGCCCAAGAAATTCCTCGAAAAGGTGGAAGATACTGAAATTGAACTTGATTACTTTGTTGGCTTTACATTGATAGATGCCGAAAAGGGATCATTAGGGGTTATTTCGGAAGTGGATCAAACAACTGAGAATGTGCTTTTCGTGATACCCACTAAAAATGACGAGCTGTTGATCCCTGCCGGTGAGGAATATATCGAAAAAATAGACCATGAAAAGAAAATTATCTATGTTCGATTACCGGAAGGTCTCCTCGATCTGTAATTAAATTTCGAATAAATATGATTAATTCTATTGTTAAACCCAATTGATATATTTAATCTCATGTTTGAAAACGAAGATCAATTAAAAATAGAAAATCTCCCTATCTTTAAGAAGGGGGAAGAAATTCTGGAACTTGTATTTAATATTTGTGATCTTATTCCCGAAGAGGATGAACATCTTCAAATGATAAAAGGTCTGATTCTTGAAGATGCCATGCAATTGACCGGAAAGGTTGTGGCTGCCGAAGGTGGCGATTTATATGATCTTAGAATGGAAAGTGCTGCCATCATTCGTAAAGCAGCTTGCGATTTGATGGTCCAAAACCATTCTTTAGAAATGTTTGGTTTTGAATATGTCGAATATTATACAATGATAAGAAATCTAATTGAAGAATACCGGATACTATTTATCGAATGGGTTGCAGGTTTTGATAAATCAAATTATATTGTGGACCGCTGGGGACTATTTAACCCTCCCGGGGTTGGACCTTTCGATAGTGAATGTGATTTTTAATAACCTATTCCCAGTCAGTTAAAGGTTTATAGAATTCCCGATAAGTTGTTTCATTCGAAAAGAATTTTAAGCGATCGAGCATATCAGAAGATGTTTTGTAACCATATGCTAAAATTGCATTTACCCCTGTTTCACGACAAACCTTCTCAAATTCGTAATAGAGTTTAATACCTATTGTCTTGTGTTGAAATTCCTTTTTAACGGCACAGAACCATATCATTACAGCACCACTTACCATCTTCTCGCCACTGATAAACCCTTTCAGTTGTCCTCCAGTTTCATATACAAGTGTCAGGCAACGGTCATTCATGACCAGTTGCTCAATCCAGGATCTGTCGTATGGAATTTCATCATTATATTTGAAAGGTTCCATATCAAGTAATTTGTGAATTATATCAATATCTTCAATACGTGCTTTCCTGACTGAATTTGTATTCATAGTTTATTTTCTTTAATGAAAGATTCAAGCCATCGAATAGACTATGTTTTTTACCCATGCGGCCCATTCTGTGTGACTTTTTGACTTGTCGAATATTTGCCATGGGATTGGTTTTCCGATACGGATAGTGAAATTTCTGCCTTTTTGTTTGAACATTTCATCTACCAGATACATCATTTCAATATTAAACTTTATGTGGAAAAACTTACGTAAATTTGCCAGGTTGTAAAAGAAGTTAGAGTTTCTTCCTTCAAAATAAATGGGCACTATATCCCGTTCATATTCTATTGCCTTGGAAATAAAGTTTTTCTTCCATTCCAAATCCGTAATCTTACCATTAACTTTCCTGGAGCACATTCCTGCAGGATACGTGAGCAAATGATTGTCCGATTCATAGAGTGCCTGCATCTTAGATGCATGTCCTTTACTTTGTGAACCAACCTTATTGACCGGAATGAACATTTCATGCATTGCCTCCACATTCATTAGAATATCGTTTGAAAAAAAACGAATTTTGCCTTCATATTCTTTTCCAAGTAAATAGCCCGTTGTAATGCCATCAAGTCCGCCCAACGGATGATTGCCGGCAAAAATATATTTTCCTCCTTTAGGAAGGTTCTCTTTGCCTTCTATCTTTGTCGTGACATGCAGGAATTCAAATGCAGATTCGATAAATTCAAGATTCCGGACTCCCGGATATTTCACAAAGAAATCATTTATTTCTTTCTCATGAACAATCCTTCGTAAGTAGTTGATGATGAATTTTGGAACCTTTATTTTAGGAGCCTTATTCTTGACCACTTTCTCGATATCAATGGTTATGTTTTTAGTTTTGTTCATATTGTTTGAATTGATTACAAATATACCAAAAATGCTTAAAAAAAAATCTATCAATAACCGATATTCTCAATTAGCTGATTCTCTTGTAGTTTCAAAAAATGCCGGATTCACATAGAATCCGGCATTTTTTATAGAAAGACTGAAAGTCAGAATTCTCTACAAACTGTTTATAATGTTTTTCTTACTTCTGTTTCTTCAAAACTTTCGACCATGTCACCAACCTGAATATCATTGTAGTTTTTAATGTTTAAACCACACTCGTAGTTGGTACCAACTTCTTTGACGTCATCTTTGAAACGTTTAAGTGAATCAAGTTCTCCGGTGTATACTACGATGCCATCGCGAATAATACGAACCTTGTTACCACGTTTAATTTTTCCTTCACGAACCAAACAACCTGCAACCGTACCGACCTTCGTAATTTTAAATACTTCACGGATTTCAACGGTAGCAGTTATTTCTTCTTTTATTTCAGGAGAAAGCATGCCTTCCATTGCTGATTTGATTTCTTCAATCGCATCATAAATGATGGAATAAAGACGAATGTCGATTTCTTCCTTATCAGCCATTTTGCGGGCTGTAGAAGTTGGTCGAACCTGGAACCCGCAAATAATGGCATTCGAAGCAGCTGCAAGCAGGATATCCGAATCGGATATAGCTCCTACTGCCTTGTGAATCACATTTACTTGTATGTTCTCGGTAGAGAGGTTCAATAATGAATCCGATAAAGCTTCAACCGATCCATCCACATCACCCTTCACAATGATATTTAATTCCTTGAAATCACCAAGGGCAATACGTCGGCCTAATTCGTCCAATGTAAAGTGCTTCTTGGTACGTATGCTTTGCTCGCGTTGTAATTGTTCGCGTTTGTTTGCTATTTCACGTGCCTCATGTTCAGAGGACATAACATTGAAATTATCACCCGCTTGTGGAGCTCCGTTTAATCCTAAGATTAATGCAGGTTCACCCGGGAATACTTCAGTAATGCGTTGATTACGTTCATTGAACATGGCTTTGATCTTACCATAATTCGTACCGGCCAATACAACATCACCAACATGAAGCGTTCCGTTATTGACAAGAATTGTTGATACATAACCTCTACCTTTATCCAGGGTTGATTCAATAACCGAACCAATAGCCCGTTTATTCGGATTGGCCTTCAACTCAAGTAATTCGGCTTCCAGCAATACTTTTTCAAGTAATTCAGCAACACCATCTCCCTTTTTAGCAGATATATCCTGGGATTGGTATTTACCACCCCAATCTTCCACCAGGTAATTCATTTGTGCCAGTGTTTCTTTTATTTTTTCAGGATTTGCACCTACCTTATCAACTTTGTTAATGGCAAAGATCATCGGAACATTCGCTGCCGCGGCGTGATTGATTGCTTCAATGGTTTGAGGCATGACATTGTCGTCGGCTGCAACTATAATAATAACAATATCTGTTACCTTGGCACCACGTGCACGCATCGCCGTAAAGGCTTCGTGACCCGGGGTGTCCAGGAATGTGATTCGTTGACCATTTTCAAGTTTTACATTGTAGGCACCAATATGCTGTGTGATACCACCGGCTTCACCTGCAATCACATTTGTTTTGCGAATATGATCGAGTAACGAAGTTTTACCATGATCGACGTGACCCATGACGGTTACAATCGGTGCACGTGGTAATAAATCAGCTTCGGTGTCAGTTTCTTCTTCACCAATGGCTTCAATTACATCAGCACTGACATATTCAGTTGAAAAACCGAACTCTTCAGCCACTATATTGATCGTTTCAGCATCCAGACGTTGATTGATAGAAACCATTAAACCGATGTTCATGCAAGTTGCAATAACCTGATTTACCGTAACATCCATCATGGTGGCTAATTCACTTGCCGTCACAAATTCAGTAAGTTTTATTACGCTTTCTTCATCGCGTTCACGTTGGGCTTGTTCCTGTTGACGGGCACTCACACTATCACGTTTATCACGACGATATTTTGAGCCTTTGCCTTTTTTATTGGCACCTGACAGACGAGCCAGCGTTTCTTTTATTTGTTTTTGAACATCTTCTTCATTGACCGCTGTTTTAATGGTCTTTTTCAGACGATCCTTATTCGGTTTCGCAGCAGTCCCACCTCCGGTTGTTCCGGGGGTTACTTTTTTAGGATGAGCAAAGCCTTGCGTTGGTCCGTTCGGTTGTGGAACCTTGGTTATGTCCACTTTCTGATTTGAGAAACGTTCACGTTTCTTTTTCGGGTGTACAGGTGTCGGGTTCGCTGCAACTTCAGCGGCTGTGCGAAGAATCTTCTTTTCGCCCGGTAAAACAGGTTTCTTGCTGTCGATGATAATTTTTGATTTGTCTTCCCGTTCGCGACGTTTCTGTTCCTTTGTTTTAGGTTTAGGACGCGTACTTTGATTTAAAAGTTCCAAATCGATCGTTCCTATGACCACAGGAGCTATATCATTTGAAGGCCTTACCAGTGAAAAAACTTCATCTTCCTCATGATCATTGTCTTTCGTTTCAACATTCCGTTCAATGGATTCTTCCTCTACCACTTCTGGTACTTCGAATTTCTTAACCGGTTTAATGAACTCAACTTTTGGTTCATGACTAACTTTATGCTCTTTTTTTGCTACCTTTTGTTCTTGTGGTTCTTCGATAACAGGTTCGGCTTTTTCTACTATTACTTCTGCTTTTGGTTCAGGTTTTGAAACCGGTATTTCAACTTCTACCTTAGGTTCTTCTTTTACTTGTGGAACAACTTCTACAGGTTCTTCTTTTTTGGCAATTACTTTTTCTTCAACAACCTTTTCTTCAACAACTTTCTCAACTGCCGGAACTTTCTCAACTTCTTTCTCAATTATTTTCTCAGCTACAGACTTTTCTGCAACTGGCTTTTCAACGACAGGAACCTGAGCTTTTACTTCTTGTTTTACTTCCGAATGTTTTTCTTTTACATCCAAATCGATATGTCCAACAGATTTGAAATGCGGTAACTGATCTTCAGAAATGGTCACATGAATAGTGTCTGCAGATTTCTCAACCTGTTTAGGCTTATTATAGCCTTCAATAGCCACGCTTGGCGCCTTTTCTTTTAAAAGGCGTTCCTGGCTTAATCGCTCCGATTCAATTTTCAGAGCCATATCTTTATTAAATTCTTTTGCAAGCAAAAGGTGCAAGTCGTCCGACAACTTCAAATTGGGGTCGACGACAATTTTATGACCTTTTTTCGCCAAAAATTCAACTGCGGTGGTCATCCCAACATTTAAATCTTTACAGGCTTTACTTAATCTTATGGACATATGCTATAATTACAGTTTTTTTATTTGTTATAAAAAAGTCTCCGGTCAATACTCTCCGTTTGCTGGTTAATTTTCTGATTAACACAAAATACGGAAATCAAAACACGATCTACTTTATTCTTCGTCTTCGAATTCGGCAGTCAGAATGGCCAATACTTCGTCAACGGTTTCTTCTTCCAGGTCTGTGCGGCGAATTAAATCCTGACGTGAAATAGCCAGCACACTTTTCGCAGTATCACATCCAATCGCTTTCAAGGCATCAATAACCCATTGGTCAATTTCATCACTGAATTCGTCCAGGTAAATATCTTCACTTTCGGTATCTTCATCCATTTCACGGAATACATCGAGTGTATAGCCTGAAAGCATTCCGGCAAGTTTAATATTTAAACCTCCTTTACCAATGGCTTGCGAAACTTCTTCGGGCTTCAGATAGATTTCAGCTTTCTTATCCACTTCGTTTAGTCGGATAGAAGAAATTTTAGCAGGGCTCAATGCGCGGGAAATAAACAGATTGATGTTATTTGTATAATTGATAACATCAATATTTTCATTACGTAATTCACGAACGATTCCATGAATACGTGATCCTTTTACGCCTACACAAGCACCTACCGGATCAATACGGTCATCGTACGACTCAACGGCCACTTTGGCACGTTCGCCCGGGATACGGGCAATTTTCTTTATGGTAATCAACCCTTCATGAATTTCGGGTACTTCCAGTTCAAACAACCGTTCTAAAAATACAGGTGAAATACGTGAAAGGATAATCTTCGGATTATTGTTCTTGTTTTCTACCATGGCAACTACCGCACGTACAGTATCCCCCTTGCGGTAAAAGTCAGTAGGTATTTGTTCTGATTTTGGTAAATAGAGTTCGTTACCTTCTTCATCGATCAGCAACATCTCTTTTTTCCAGATTTGATATAATTCAGCACTTACAATCTGACCAATTTTCTCACTGTATTTCGAGAAAACATTATCTTTTTGAAGTTCCAGAATCTTAGAGGAAAGTGTCTGACGGAGTGTCAGGATAGCTCTACGACCAAAACTCAGGAAATCAACTGTATCCGTTACATCTTCATCAATTTCGTAGTCTTCATCAATCTTTTTTGCATCAGTGAGCGAAATTTGAAGATTAGGATCTTCCAGATTCTCATCAGCTACTACCGTGCGGTTACGATAAATCTCAAAGTCACCTTTGTCCGGGTTGATAATCACATCGTAATTTTCATCCGTTCCAAACAATTTTGTAATCACATTACGGAAAGACTCTTCCATTACACTGATTAATGTACTTCTATCGATGCTCTTTAGCTCTTTAAACTCCGAAAAAGTATCAATTAAGCTAATTGTTTCTTTTTTGCTCATGGCTTATTTGAATCTAATTATATATTTTGTAGTTTTTATTTCTTCGTAAGGAAATGTAAGGTTCTCAGTGACAATTATTTTTCGTTTTGCGCCTTCCGGTTTCTCGGACTTCTCAATTTCTATCACAAAATCATTCTCATTTACTTCAACAAGTACGCCGGTAATCTTCTTTCCGGCCTTTGTGAGGGTTTCAACCTCATTTCCAAGGTTTTTTTCGTATTGTTTTATCACCTTGAATGGCTCAGTCAAACCCGCTGATCCCACTTCCAGTTCGTAATCTTCAATTTCCCGATCATGCTGGGATTCTATATGCTTGCTTAATTGAGCACAAAAGTCTATGGAAACACCATCAAATGAATCAATTTCCACCATAACACGGTTATCAGGCGAGACTTTTATATCCACCAAAAAATAATTTCCGGCGAACTACCAGCCTCCATCGTCTACAAAGACGAACTGGTCACCGCCTTCCGCGACATCCACCCGGTCGCGCCC
>CAIYOZ010000190.1 GCA_903927945.1 uncultured Bacteroidales bacterium
AATCAACTTAATAAATTCTACCCATGGAATCTACCATTAAACTTTATTCATTAAAACCGGTTGAACTAAAATCGTATGCATATGCATTTCTATTCATTGCCGGAAATTTGGTATTGCCTCAACTTTGTCATTTATTACCTTTAGGTGGTCAGATGCTGTTACCAATCTATTTCTTTACATTGATAGCTGCCTATAAATATGGCTTTTTTACAGGATTACTTACTGCAATAGCTTCCCCATTAGTGAATCATGCTCTCTTTGGCATGCCCGGTACTGAAATGATGACGATCATCCTGATCAAATCAGCATTGCTGGCAATTGCTGCAAGTTATATGGCCCAACAAACCAAACAAATTAAAATTCAAAACCTATTAGCTATTGTTGTATTCTATCAGGGAATTGGTATGATTGCTGAATTTTTGCTTACTGGAAGTTTTACAGCGGCCATGCAAGATATTCGTCTGGGGCTGCCAGGTATCTTGTTTCAACTGGTAGGTGGTTACTTCTGCTTAAAGGCACTAAGAAACTTGTAAGAAGCCGGTAGTGAGTAATAGGTAATAGGTAGAATATTTTTGAAACTATCCCTATATCGTAAATTGTAACTGCTTAAATTGTAAATTTGGATGAAGTCTTTTGAAGAAGTATTGGAGCGTGTTCGCACTATAGAAATACCTGAAACATTTGATATGGTTGTGGCAATAGCCAATGGGGGCATTATCCCTGCAGCTATGATAAATCAGCGTTTGGGCTGTGAATATCATCTATTAAAGCTGAATTTACGGGACGCCATGCAAAACAAATTGTATGATTTACCGAAATTACTGGAAGAAATTGACTTTGAATTTGTAGGCAAAAGTATTTTATTAGTTGACGACCGTGTGAAAACAGGAACTACTCTTGAATTTGCAAAGGAACTGCTTTCGGAAGCAAAGCTTATTAAAACGCTGGCAGTAAATGGAATTGCAGATTATTGCCTATATAATGAAACCTGTTTCAGGTTTCCCTGGATCGTTTAATCAAACCCATATTATAAATTCTTGGTTCAAGTGAATATGTGAACCTTAAATGTACTATCTTTGCACCGAAATAGTAAATTGATTAAATTTAATGAAATAGTATAAGTCATTGAATTCAGCAATTTCAAAACATTATGAATTATGCATTCCTGGTGCATCAAAAGCGTTCACTTTATTTTATGATTAATCGAGTATTATTGCGTATTAAGATTGTTCAAATCTTATATTCCTATTATAAAAGCGACAGTAAATCGTTTCCTGTAGCTGAAAAAGAATTGTTTCACAGTATTGAAAAAACATACGACCTGTATTATCATCTGCTTCAATTGTCGATTGAAATTACAAGGTATGCAGCCGATCGAATCGAAACTAAACGAAACAGACTTCGTCCCACTACAGAAGATCTAAACCCAAACACACGTTTTATTGATAATGCATTTATATCACAATTGACTAAAAATGTTCAATTTAACGAATACCTGACAGCACATAAACTTTCATGGGTAAATTACCCGGAGATCATCAAGGAACTTTTTGAAGAAGTAATTTGTACCGAATTCTATTCGGACTATATGAATGCTGAAACTGTTGATTATGCAGCCGATAAAGATATCTGGAGAAAGATATTCAAAAAAGTGATTTTACAAAACGAGGAATTGGATGATTCCATTCAAGATCAGAGTATCTATTGGACAGATGATATTGAAATGGTGGTCAGTTTTGTGATCAAGACTATTAAACGATTTGATATTAGTAAAGGGGAAGAACAGGAATTATTACCCATGTTCAAGGATCAGGAAGATATTGATTTTGCCAGCAAACTCATTCGGAGTGTTTTGACAAAAGGTCCTGCATTGCGTGAAATGATTGATTTGAATACTAAAAACTGGGAAATTGACAGGATAGCCTTTATGGATATTGTCATCATGGAAGTAGCTCTGGCAGAGTTAATGGACTTTCCCACTATTCCAGTCAATGTAACTTTAAATGAATATATTGAGATTGCAAAAACCTATAGTACTGAAAAAAGCGGAACATTTATCAATGGTGTCCTGGACAATATCGTAGGACAGCTAAAAAATGAAAATAAGTTGATTAAAGTGGTGATGTTTAGCGATAATAAAAAATAATAAACTATTTTTGCATATACAAACTAATAAAAAAGAAAAGAAATGAATCTATTAAGTATTTTATTACAGGTAACTGCTCCTGCAGCAGGTGGTGGAGCAAGCAGCTATTCGGGAATTTTGATGATGGTGTTGATTTTTGTGGTATTCTATTTCTTTATGATCCGTCCACAAAGCAAACGTCAAAAAGAGATTAAAAAACAACGTGAAGCAATGCAAGTAGGTGACAAAGTAGTTACTTCAGGTGGTATATACGGAAAAGTAAAAGAATTAAAGGACACAACTGTTATCATTGAAATAGCTGAAAATGTTCGTATTAAAGTAGATAAGAACTCAGTATTCGCTACAGCTGAGGATATTCAAACTCCGTCAAAATAAACGGGTTCTATGGCTGATAAAAAAGGCATAAATTTTCTGGGTTTTAACACGCAAAAGCTTAAATCAGTCTTTTTATTAAAAGACATTTTAAGCTTTTTGCTTTTTCTTGCTCTGTCCTCTGCCTTTTGGTTTGTACATGCACTCGGTAAAGAGAGGGAAACAAATATTGTTGTACCGGTCAGATATGTAGGGATTCCTATTAACGTAGCGATTACAAACAATCCACCTTCAAAAATATCTATAAACATAAAGGATCAGGGGTTGAGATTGTTTGATTATTCAAATAACCGGATAATACCACTGACAATAGATTTAAGCAGGGTTTTTTATCAAAAAGGTGAAATTCTTATTACTCCTGATTTGCTGAGTGGGCGGATTGGACGTTATATGAAGCCTACCACAACTGTGTTAGACATTCATCCTGATTCAATCTTGATTCAATATGAAAAATTAAGTGTTAAGACTTTACCCATAAAACTCAATTCAAAAATATAATTAGCACATCCATATATGTTGAGTAAAGACATTCAGATGGAGCCCAGGACAATTACTGCTTTCGGTCCCAGGCAAATCCTTGATACTATGAAATTTGTCCGTACTGAATATCTAGAATTGAAAAATCTGAATGATACAAGCTCTTTCCAATGTGCTTTAAAGCCTGTCAAATCAGTTCGGTTTTCGTTGAAATCTACCAGAGTGAGTGTTTTTGTTGAACCTTTTACTGAAAGGAAAGTCCAGATACCGGTGACTGCCATAAATTGTCCTGGAAATATGTCTATCCGTACTTTTCCAGCATTTGTCAATGTAACCTATACAGTGGGCTTAAGTCAATTTAACACATTATCACCCAGCGATATTCAAGTTTACCTGGATTATAACGAACTAAAGCTATCAAAACAGAGTAAACAGGTACGGAAAATTAAAAATAACGCAACACATATTTCGAATATTCGAATTTCACCTTCTGAAGTGGAATTTATATTAGAAGAAAAATAAACCATTCAATTCGCTCAAGTGAGTGAATTGGCTCAAGCATTTAATAATGAAAAACATTCAAATGGTTGACCTGCAAAGTCAATACCTTAAAATTAAGACTGAAGTTAATGCAGGAATACAAGAAGTAATCGATACAACAGCTTTTATTAAAGGGGGTAAAGTAATTGATTTTCAAATGCAACTGGAATCTTATTTAAATGTTTCTCATGTAATCCCTGTGGGGAATGGCACAGATGCTTTACAAATAGCCCTTATGTCACTTGACTTAAAACCTGGTGATGAGGTGATTACCCCCACATTTACTTTTATTGCAACAGCTGAAGTTGTTGCATTATTAGGTTTAAAACCTGTATTAGTCGATGTTGATTTTGGGACATTCAATATCTCCATCGAATCACTCAAAAAAGCCATTACTCCCAAGACTAAAGCAATTGTCCCGGTACATCTCTTTGGGCAGAATGCCGATATGGAAGCAATTCTATCCATAGCCAAAGAGAACAATCTCTTTGTCATTGAAGATGCCTGTCAATCCATTGGATCAGTTTATACTTTTTCCGATGGTCGAAAGGTTCAATCAGGTTGCATGGGAGATATCGGTTGCACTTCTTTTTTCCCTTCAAAAAATTTAGGTTGTTTTGGTGACGGTGGTGCCATTTTTACGAACAATGATGAATTGGCTGCCAAAATGCGGTCGATTGCTAACCATGGTATGGTTGTTCGCTACCATCATGATGTAATAGGTGTCAATTCACGTCTGGATAGTATTCAGGCGGCAGTACTAGAAGTTAAACTGAATCATTTGGAAGAATACAGTTCCAGTCGTCTGGCTGCTGCTGATTTCTATGATCAGGCATTTGCAAAAAATGACAAACTAATTACTCCCACCCGTTCCGCAACTTCTTCCCATGTCTTTCATCAATATACATTAAAATTGAATGGCATAAATCGTCCTGAATTACAGAAATTCTTAGCTAACAAAGGCATCCCAGCTATGATTTACTATCCTGTACCCTTACATTTGCAAAAAGCATATCAGGATGAGCGATATACATCAGGCGATTTCCCTATTGCCGAAAAATTGAGTGACTGTGTCCTTTCATTGCCAATGCATACAGAACTCACAAAGAATCAATTAGAATATATTACCGAAAGTGTTTTAGAGTTTGTGAGTTAACTATCTATATAACTGATTAACTTAAATATTAAATCGTCATATGAACGAATATTTTGCTCATGAAACGGCAGTTATTGATTCAAATTGCACCATAGGAAAAGGTACAAATATCTGGCATTTTTCCCATATTATGTCCGGTAGTATTATTGGAGAAGGTTGCAATATCGGGCAAAATGTAGTAATTTCGCCCGATGTAAAGCTTGGTAAGAATGTGAAAATACAAAACAATGTTTCTGTTTATACAGGTGTGATATGTGAGGATGATGTTTTCCTGGGACCTTCTATGGTTTTCACGAATGTGATAAATCCTCGAAGTCATATAAACAGAAAAAATGAATATATGCAGACCATTGTTCGTAAAGGGGCAAGTATAGGCGCTAATGCAACAGTTGTATGCGGACATGAAATTGGTGAGTATGCCCTGATTGGGGCCGGAGCAGTGATTACAAAGCCCGTAAAGCCATTTGCCCTGGTAGTTGGTAATCCGGCAAGGCAAATAGGCTGGGTGAGCGAGAATGGCCTTAAATTGGCATTTAACGCCGACTATTTAGCTGTATGTCCTGAGACCGGGCAAATATATGAATTGAAAGATAATGAAGTAAAACGATTGAAATAATAAATAACCACTTTAAAATGATAAAATTCGCTGTAATTGGTCAGGGACATATTGGAAAGCGTCATGCAGATATGATTCGCAGAAACCCGGAATCTGAATTGATTGCCGTATGTGATGTACTGTCGAAAGAGCAACTGGGATTGGTCGATATTGAGGAAAGATATTTCACAAAATATGAAGATCTTTTGGCTGCCAACTTAGATATAGATATTATCAATATCTGTACCCCAAATGGATTTCACGCCGATTATGCCATTAAAGCATTACAGGCTAAAAAACATATAGTGCTTGAAAAACCAATTGCACTTACTAAAAGCGACGCTGAAGTCATTCTTTTTAAATCCCTTGAAATGTCGCGTCATGTATTTTGCGTGATGCAAAATCGTTATTCACCACCATCGGTCTGGTTAAAAGAAATCGTAGATAATAATGCACTGGGTGACATTTATATGGTCAAACTCGATTGTTACTGGAACCGTGATGACCGCTATTATAAGAAAGGAAACTGGCATGGAGATGGAAAGTTAGATGGTGGAACTTTATTTACACAGTTTTCACATTTTATTGATATCATGTACTGGCTTTTTGGTGATGTTCAAAATATCAGGGGAAACTTTGCAGATTTTAGTCATAAAAATTTAACCGATTTTGAAGATAGCGGAGTAGTTACCTTTGATTTTATTAATGGCGGTATGGGTTGTTTGAACTATTCTACTGCTGTCTGGGATACTAACCTGGAAAGCAGCATAACTATTATTGGTTCGAAAGGAACGGTGAAAGTGGCAGGACAATATATGAACGAAGTTACCTATTGTCACATAAAAGATTATGAGATGCCTGTATTGGCAGCTTCTAATCCACCAAATGATTATGGACTCTATAAGGGTTCTGCACAAAACCATCATTATGTGATCGAAAATGTGATTGAAAAACTCAGTGACAAAGGTACCATAACAACCAATGTGCTTGAAGGATTAAAAGTAGTCGATATAATCGAACGCATTTATGCTGTTCGTGATAAACAATGGAAAAAGTAATACTAAAAATATATGTTACAAAGAATTCAAACAATTTATTTATTGGCTGTTGTTGTATTATCAGGTTTCATTATCTTTTCGCCACTGGCTGAATTAATAAATGCAACTGATAACTTGGATTACCTGGTGAAGATCGATGGCATATTTTTGGTGAAAGCCACCGGGAATATCATTGAATCAAGAATTTGGGCATTAGCATCTGTGACGTTAGTTGTTCCGATAATTGCCTTGATCACAATATTCTCCTATAAGAACAGAGTGAAACAAATTCGTCTGTCAGTAATTAACATGTTATTCATGTTATGCTTTTATGTATTTTTGGTCTTATATTTATGGCCTGCATGCATACAACTACATACCGACTGGCACTTGAAAATAGCAGCTGTTTTCCCGCTGATCAATATCATTTTGACCTATTTAGCAATCGGTGCTATTGGTAAGGATGAGAAATTAGTCAAATCACTTGATCGCTTAAGATAATCAATAGATTCAACTCATCATTAAACGCCTTTAATTCAAAGGCGTTTCTTGTTTTATAACTTCTGTCGAACAAAGCGCTACGTAAGACTGTTTATTCATGAAATTAATAATAAACAGAAATGAAATCAACAATCACCTTTATAATCACTTGCATGTTATTGTTTGTAAGTCAAACTGCATGCAATCAACAAAAAAAAAATATGAAATATAATCCGTTAACTCCCGAAGAACAGGCCGTCATATTGCATAAGGCTACTGAAAGACCTTTTACCGGCGAGTATGATACAGTTTTTGCAAAAGGAACGTATGTTTGTAAGCAATGTGATGCTCCCCTTTACCGTTCAGAAGATAAATTTGATGCCCATTGCGGTTGGCCTAGTTTTGACGACGAAATTCCGGGAGCAGTAAAAAGAATTCCTGATGCGGATGGTCAACGAACTGAAATTACATGTGCAAATTGTGGTGCTCATTTAGGACATGTCTTCGTTGGTGAAGGACTGACGCCTAAAAATACACGCTATTGTGTCAATTCAATTTCTATGAAGTTTATCCCCGCCGTGGAAAAAACTGAATTAAAGAATCCCACAGAAGAAATAGCATATTTTGCCTCCGGATGTTTTTGGGGAACCGAATATCATTTTATGAAAGCCAAAGGTGTCATTTCAACTACAGTAGGGTATATGGGTGGACATATCAAGAATCCTACCTATCGTGAAGTCTGTACGGGTACTACAGGACATGTTGAAACTACTGAAGTCGCTTTTGATAAGTCAAAAACAACTTATGAAGATATGATCAGGCTGTATTTTGAAACGCATGATTTCACTCAGGTTGGAGGACAGGGACCTGATATTGGTGATCAATACCGTTCAGTGATTTTTTATGCTTCGGAAGATCAACGAAAAATTGCCGAAAAGTACATTGGGATTCTTACTGAAAAAGGTTACAAAGTGGCCACAATTTTAAGACCTGCCCCTGAATTCTGGAAAGCAGAGGATTATCATCAGGAATACTATGCTAAAAATCATGGCACTCCGTATTGTCACATTTATCATAAGATATTTTAAATAAGAAGTAGGTAGTAAGAAGTAGGTAGAAGGAAAAAATTGAAAGTATAAGTATATAATACTTTTATTCTCTCACTTCCGACTTCTTACTACCTAC
>CAIYOZ010000191.1 GCA_903927945.1 uncultured Bacteroidales bacterium
CAGGTAAAGTTGTTCGCAGCTTGCCGTTTCTTCCGGTGAAAATGCCGGTTTTGCGGCTTCAGGAGTAGATTTAGAATCCGATTTTTCAGATGTTATACTCATTAATTCTCGACCATTTTCAGTTGTAACAGTTAACTGCAATTCATCCAACGGAATATCACCCACAACTATCTCTCTTACATAAACATTTTCGGGTGACAAATCCACCACTTCTTTTAAAAGTGGAGAACTATTACCCTCTCCACTTCGTGTGAGGTCTATTCTCGCATTTTTTTGCAATGATGTAGCAAATACTTTTACTATCACTTTATCGCCCACTTTGTCCATATTCATCAATAAATCCTGTGAAGCATTCTTTACAATTCCGAGCTCGCGATAAGGCAAGAAGTATTGTGTAAATGTTTTTTCTTCATAAGGTTGCAACCAACTAAAATCGGGTTGATTGTCGGTGTAAACACCAGCCATCAATTCAATATACGGGCCATCTTCATCAGTCAGGTTTCGATCCCAGGCTTTCCCGAAATCGCTGTTCCCCCATGTCCATTGTTTTTTTCCGGGCGACACATGATGATTTGCCACGTGAAGAACTCCTGCTTTTGAGTCATTTTCATAACCTCCAACGAAGTTAAACTCAGAATTGATAGCCATATACGAAGTCGGAACCGGAATATTCCTGTAATTTGAAATATCAACTCCGGCCGAGTAATCTATTTTATAATACGTTCCGGTAGCAATCGGGAAAGTCGACACATCGCGTTTTCCATGATCGAAAACGGCATGAACATCCGGTGGAAACACCGATTGGTACTGATCGTTGACAGCCACAGCGGGGTTTGCCCACCATAGGAATGTTTGTGGAACAGGAGTCGGGTTATAGAGTTTGACCTTTATTTCCAGATACGCTTTGCCGGGATGCAATGTAAAACCGGCCATTCCTTTCTGGTGAAACATTTTTTCATTTTCACTCACCCAAACGGTTATGCTACCATCTGCATTGTTCTCCAGAGTATGGTCAACCGGTAAAAATGTACTTGGACGATGGTGCTGAGGCCAGTTAAACTCAATGCCACCCGAAATCCAGGGTCCGGTCAAACCAACCAGAGCCGGCTTAATAACCTGATTGTAATAGATAAAATGACGTTTTTTTATCTTATCATAAGCCATTTGAACACGACCACCCAATTCAGGCAAAATCATCACCTTGATATATTCATTTTCTAAAAAAACTGCATGATATACTGTATCAGTCTTTTCATCTTCAATTTTTTCGACTACAGGATATGGATAAACCGCTCCGCTACTTCCCTGATAAACTCTTTTTTCAAGGAAAATAGGATTCTTTTCCGGTTTACCTATTTTATATGTTGGGATGATTACATCCTCATGCCATGCTTTTACTTCCATATTTATTTTTTTGGAGGCTTTTTAAAGTTCAAACTCTGAAAACGTTATTTGTTGTTATATTAGTTTCTCAATTTCTTCGAGTGATTTTCCTTTTGTTTCGGGTAATTTTCTGAGAATAAAGATAAATCCGAGTATACAAACTCCGGCGTACACCCAAAAAGTTCCTGCCGCACCCAACCCTTTATTTAGCAATGGAAAAGTATAGGTGAGTACAAAACAGGCTATCCACAATCCGAAAGTGGCTAATGCCATAGCCGCTCCACGAATTCGATTCGGGAAAATTTCGGATAAAATCACCCAGACGATCGGGGCTAATGACATGGCATAAATTCCAATGGCAATCACAACTAATGACAGGACGGCAACACCTTTAATTTGAAAATAAAAAGCACTCCCCAGCAGAATATAAGTCACTGCCAATCCTATTGAACCAAACAACATGAGTTTTTTTCTCCCCCATTTGTCGACCGTAAACATGGCAACCAGTGTAAAAATCAGATTTACACTCCCGGTAATGACGATATTAAATAAGGTGTCGCTAACTCCATAGCCTGCAGTTTTAAATATTTCTTCTGCATAATTAAATACGGTATTGATGCCACACCACTGTTGAAAAACTGCCAGCACAATCCCTATGTACAATACATTTCTAAACCTTGGATTTACAATTGATTTGAAATCAACTTTTTCGGTAACATCATTCAATGTTAATTGTATATTTGTCATTTCTTGCTGTGCATACTCTTCTCCCCCGATTTTTTTCAACGTTGGAAATGCCATATCACCTTTCCCTGCCTTCATAAGCCAACGAGGACTTTCAGGAAGAAAAAATGTGAGTACAAAAAAAACACTGGATGGTACAGCACAGGCATAAAACATCCAACGCCAACCAATTATCCCATTCCACGATGTGCGAATAAATTCATCGGTAGCACCAACCGGTACTTTTTGAGCTATCAGTAGATTAATAACCTGAGCAGCCAATATCCCGATTACAATAGTCATTTGATTCAGCGAAACAAACCGTCCACGTAGATGCGAGGGTGCAACTTCGGCAATATACATAGGTGAAAGTGCTGATGCCAGCCCAATTCCTACACCACCTATTATTCTGAAAATTACAAACGTTGTATAACTTGCAGCCATTCCGGTACCTAATGAAGCGATGGTAAACAGGAATGCGGAAACCAATAAAGGCCATTTTCTTCCAAACCGATCACTCACTACTCCTGAAACCACGGCGCCAACCACACACCCGATTAAGGCGCAACTCATTGCCCATGCCTGTAAATTAGCACAGGATGCAATATCAAAAAAACGCTCGTAGAACGGTTTTGCTCCTCCAATTACAACCCAGTCATAACCGAAAAGCAACCCACCCATGGCTGAAACCATTGATATGCCAAATATGTAGGTTTTGTTAAACTTATTCATGATTTTTTATTCATTAGATTTATGTTGTAAAGAAACGTACATTTTTTATAACTAATAATAGAATATCTAACTATTTATATGGACTATCTTATGACAGATTGCGATTTAAATTAATTTTTTTATTACTTTTGATCATTCAATCATAAATAACACGTTGTTATGGCACGTTTAAAAAGTGGATTTTTAGGTGAGAGAGCGGTCATTTTACCTTCTCCAATAATTGAAGAATTGAAAAATGATGCATTGGGTAGTTTGCTTCATATTACCGATATCGGATATTACCCAAAAGCAGAATACCATTTCAGAAAAAGGACAAAAGAAGAAGCAAAGCAATATGTACTTATTTATTGTATTGATGGTTCAGGTTGGTTCGAAATAGATGGTGTACGACAAAAAGTCATACCGGATCATTTTTTTATTCTTCCAAAGGGGAAAGCTCACTCTTACGAAAGTGACAGAAAAAATCCATGGACAATCTATTGGATCCATTTTGACGGAGAAAAAGCCGGCTTCTTCTCCGAAGGATTGGATAAACCAACAAGGGTAAATCCCGAAAAAGACTCACGAATTGAAGAAAGGCTTCATCTTTTTGAGGAAATTTATTCGACGCTGAAAAATGGATATAGTAAGAATAATTTGGAATACAGTATTTCAAGTCTTTTTCATTTTTTAGGTTCATTAAAGTTTTTAGGGGCTTATCGGGAAAGTTTATTCACAAATCAAAACCAACGGGATCCATCCGATGATGCAATTCATTTTATGAGAGAAAACATACATAAAAAGCTAACGCTGAAAGACATATCTGAATTTGTAGGATTTTCGGCTTCTCATTTTTCTGCCATATTTCAAAAGAAAACAGGCTACTCTCCTCTAAATTACCTTATTCAGCTTAAGATTCAACAAGCTTGCCATTATCTTGATTTTTCAGACATGAAAATCAATCAGGTTTCATTAATGGTGGGTTGGGATGACCCGCTCTATTTTAGTCGGATTTTTACAAAAACAATGGGAGTTTCCCCATCAGAATATCGTAGAAATAAGAAAGGTTAAGGATTTGTAACCCGATAAACTCTTCAACTTAAACTAATGCCACATCCGGTCTGAATTTCATATTGAAAACCAGTAACTAAATTTAGCCAGGAGAATATTGTTCGGGAATATACTTTTTAAACTGTTCATTCCGTCATGTAAGACCTGACTACCGGGTTGGACATACGCAGTCCTATCCTGTGACCAAACCAAATAAAATTGTGAACCGGGACGGTATTCCCACCGAAAGACAAGATTAGAGCGAAACTGGCTAAAATCAAAATTGGGATTTGAAAAGTTGTAGTTCGTATTTGTAATGTTGTTATCTGTGACCTGGTAGGTACTACCATTCAGTGTCGGAGTTATTTTGGAAAAGCGGTCTAAGTAATTGATTGCTTTGAAATCTGTTACTCTTTTGAATTCCGAGTATTTTCCTACTGTTACATACGGACTTCCATAATACTGGATGGATAGTTCGGGTGTTATGCTATAATCGACCCGGAAAGTGAATCCGAATGTCGGTTGATCAATTTTTCCGAGGATATATATAGGTTTGTTATCGGTATATGATGATCCTGAAGAATGGCAGGTTGCGAAAGTTCACCAGGTGCAAATCGGTATTGATGGGTTGGATCGATACCCGGGCGCTTACTGTCGATCGGTCAACCGTGTATTCCATTGGCACGCGCAATACCGTTTCAAGCACCTGCTTGCGGCTCACGTTAAATCCTGCCAACATTTCCTTGTGTTGCGACAGGAAGAGCCCGCGCACCCCGTGTTCCCCTTCCAGGTCGCCAAGCTGTATCTGCTTCGCCAGGGCGTTCAACGCCCCCGATACGGCATAATCTTCCAACCGGTTTAGCGGCTGAATGGCTGAACGGACAGTGCTTCCCAGCAACGTGCACCCCGGCCATTCCTAGTTGTTCAGCCGTACCTTGGCAAACTTAGGTGAATTCTGTATCGTGCTCTTATTCGATCCCCCTTTTGAGCGGACGTAAATCTTGTCGTCTCCCCGCGTGGTGTACATACTCATGCCCTGAAGCGAGCCCGTAATCTTGTTAATTCCTTTCGATATGGCCATAATATTTGAGTTTTAAGTGAATTGTTTCTAGTGTTATGTTATGTTGAAAATGTCGCCATTGATATCCGACAAACCGCAAAATAAAAGCGGTTGATAGGTATTTCGTCTAACTGATTCTTTTCTTTTTTGACGCGTAAACCATCAAAAAAGAACTAATATAACACTAGTGTTATGTTAGGCAG
>CAIYOZ010000192.1 GCA_903927945.1 uncultured Bacteroidales bacterium
TTTAAAATTCTCACCAATAAGTTATGATTTCAGTTTGTCTTACAACCTATAATGGAGAAAAATACCTATTAGAACAACTTCAAAGCATCCTGAGTCAATTGAGTCAAGATGATGAAGTGATTATTTCGGATGATGGATCAACCGATAAAACCCTGGAAATCATAGAGAAAATAGGTGATAGAAGAATCAGGGCCTTTAAGAATCAACAAAGTAAGGGAGTCATTTCAAATGTGGAAAATGCCTTGAAGCAGGTCAATGGGGAACTCATTTTCCTGGCGGATCAGGATGACATCTGGTTGCCGGAGAAAGTTAGCATTTGTACTACTGCCCTTGAACAATGTGATCTGGTAGTCTCAGATTGTTTCGTAACTGACAAAGAATTGAATATCACGCATAAGTCTTTTTACGAGTTGAATAACTCCCGTCAAAACAAATGGAAGGCATTGATTAGAAACCCTTACCTTGGGTGTTGCATGGCATTTCATCGCAAAGTACTCCATAAAGTGTTGCCCTTCCCAAAAAACATCCCCATGCATGACATTTGGATTGGAAACATGGCCGCCTTTCATTTCAACGTGAAGTTCATCCCTGATAAGTTAATCTATTACAGAAGGCACGGTTCAAATACCTCTACTGCCTCCGAAGCCACAAAAGCAGGTATTTTAAAACAAATTAATTACAGGACATCCCTTATTTCCAGTTTAATCTGCGTATCTTTGAATCAAAGAAAATAACAAATTTTAGAACTGAATAATAAAAGTTGTATTATCACGTTATTTTAAAGACCTTGAAAAGAATTATCCATGAAAATTTCTATAATTACTGCTACGTTCAATAGTGAGAAAAGCCTTCAAAGAACTATCGATTCTGTTGCATCACAAGACTATACTGAAATAGAGCATATCATTATCGATGGTGGATCGACTGATAACACCCTCAATATTATCTGTTCGAATGCTAACCGGATTACAAAGTATATATCTGAAAAAGATGATGGAATTTACAGTGCCTTAAATAAAGGGATAAAACAGGCAACAGGCGATATAATAGGATTTTTAAATTCAGACGACGTTTACTTTGATAATCAGGCTGTATCTAAAATTGCACACTGTTTTGATATAAAAAAATGTGATGTTCTCTATGGAGACCTTGTTTATCAGACTCAGGACTTAACAAACCCTAAAACTGTCAGGTATTGGAAAAGCAACATCTTTCATCCTGGGTGTTTAAAATATGGTTGGATGCCTCCACATCCTACCCTTTATTGCAAGAAAACCGTATATGATCAATACGGGCTATATAATGAGCAATTTTCAATATCAGCGGATTATGAATACATTTTAAGAATTTTCAAGCAACGTGAAATCAATAAAACCTATTACCCATCAGTAATCGTAAAAATGAATATCGGAGGTATCAGCAATAGGTCCATCAAAAGTATCCTCAAAAAATCGAAGGAAGATTTGCATGCTTTGAGAATAAACAAAGTCGGAGGGCTTTATTCAATAGTATTCAAATATTTAAGAAAGGCAAGCCAATTAAATGGTATCAGAAATTCGAAAGTTTCATGCTAAACGCGTCCATCGTCCTTTACAATCATTCCCTCTCAGAAATCGCTCCTTTAGTACAATGCTTGAGAAAGTCCAAAATCGTTTCGCAGGTTTATTTAATCGATAATTCTCCACAAGAACAAATTTCGTTTAAGTCTCTTGATGCCATCTATCAGTATACTGGCAAAAACCTGGGATACGGTGCAGCCCACAATATGGCCATCAACCAAACATTAGCTCAAGGTTTCCCGTACCATCTGGTTATTAATCCTGATATTTCTTTTGATCCTGATATCCTGTCAGAAATTGAGGAATTTATGAATAATAATTCAGATATCGGATTATTAATGCCCCAAATACTCTATCCAACCGGAGAAATACAGTATCTTTGCAAACTGATTCCAACTCCTTTTGATTTGATTGTTAGGCGTTTCTTACCCAAAAGCTGGACTAAAAAGCAAACTGAGAAGTTCGAATTACGCGCCTCAGGGTATAATCAGATTATGAATGTGCCTTATTTATCGGGCTGTTTTATGTTCCTGAGATCGGAAGCCCTTAAACAGGTTGGATTATTTGACGAACGGTTTTTTATGTATCCTGAGGATATCGATCTGACCCGACGCATTCACAGACGATTTAAGACAGTTTTTTATCCAAATGTGTCCATTGTACATCATCATGCCAAGGAATCGTATATGAACGGCAGATTACTATTTGTACATATTTATAATATGATTAAGTATTTCAATAAATGGGGTTGGATTTTTGATAAGGAGAGAAGGAAGATAAATAAAGAAACTACAATTCAATATTCAATTCATGGAACTTCAAGTCATACAAAGCAAAATCTTCGGGATTAGAGGTTGTAAAGTTATCCTGGACTTTGACCTGGCTGAATTGTATTGTACTAAGACAAGCTTATTAAAACGAGCAGTAAGACGAAATATGGATCGTTTTCCCGGGTGATTTTATGTTTAAACTCGCAAAAGAAGAAGCCAACTATTTATTATCCAATAGGGTATTCCAGAATGGCACACCCAGTATAAATATCAAAATGATAAATAAAGGAACGATATGAATTTCAGCTTAATACAAATCACAAGTGCCACCATGGTGCTCTTTGCCATTATTGATATTTTAGGATCCATTCCTATCATACTCAATATAAAACGCAAAGGGCAAGTTGTTTATTCATTCAGGGCAAGCGTAGTTGCTTTTTTTATCCTGATGGGTTTCCTGTTTTCAGGCGAAGCAGTCCTCAGGTTGTTCCATGTGGACATCCAGTCATTCGCCGTTGCCGGTTCATTTATCATTTTCTTCTTCGCTCTTGAAATGATACTCGATGTGGAGATATTCCGCAATCATGGACCCGAAGGTGGATCTTCGATTGTACCGATAGCTTTTCCCTTAATCGCCGGACCGGGTTCATTTACGACTTTACTATCTCTTCGTGCTGAGTATGCCACAGAAAATATAATTGCAGCCCTGATTCTGAATATAATCTTCGTTTACTTTGTATTGAAATCAACTTCAAAAATCGAAAAGATCATTGGAGAGGGTGGCATTTATATCTTACGTAAGTTTTTCGGCATCATCCTCCTCGCCATTGCCGTTAAACTCTTCACAACCAATATCGGATCACTTCTTTAAGAAGGAGTAAGAGGCAAGAGGTAAGAGGTAAGAAAGCAAGTATCCGTTACTTACTTCTTACCTCTTACCTCTTTTTTACTTCCGACTTCCGACTATCTACTTAATACTCAAACTTTCCGAATTCGCTTTCTATCAGCAATTCCTTCTTATCCGAAGCTTCGCAATAACCTATAATTTGAGCATCGATGTTGAAAGAACGGGAAATATCGATAACCACTTGTGCATGTTCAGCCGGAAGGTATACTTCCAACCGGTGTCCCATGTTGAACACTTTGTACATTTCCTTCCAATCAGTTCCCGACTCTTTCTGAATGAGTTGAAAGAGCGGAGGTACCGGGAATAAATTATTTTTCACTACTTTTAGTTGGTCGATAAAGTGAAGTATCTTGGTTTGCGCACCTCCCGAGCAATGAACCATGCCATGAATAGAAGGTCTTAGTTCCTCCAGCAGCTTTTTCACTACCGGCGCATAGGTTCGTGTAGGCGAAAGCACCAGTTTACCGGCATTCATTCCGAGGCTTTCAATTACCTCGGTTAGTTGTTTAGAGCCTGAATAAGCCAGTTCCTGCGGTATATCAGCATTGTAACTTTCAGGGTATTTCACTGCCAGGTAATTGGCAAATACATCATGGCGTGCGGAAGTCAGCCCGTTGCTGCCCATTCCTCCGTTGTATTCTTTTTCATAGGTTGCCTGACCTGAAGATGAAAGCCCTACAATGACATCACCTGCTTTGATATTAGCATTATCGATTACCTCCGAGCGTTTCATCCGGCAGGTCACGGTGCTATCCACAATGATAGTCCGTACCAGATCACCCACATCAGCTGTTTCCCCACCTGTGGGATAAATCTTGACGCCCATTCCTCTCAGTTCTTCCACCAATTCGTTTGTGCCGTTTATAATGGCTGAGATGACGTCTCCGGGAATACGGTTCTTATTCCGTCCAATAGTACACGAAAGCAGTATATTATCCGTAGCACCTACACATAGCAAATCGTCGATATTCATAATCAACGCATCCTGTGCAATCCCTTTCCAAACACTGATATCACCTGTTTCACGCCAGTATACATAAGCGAGGGCTGATTTGGTACCTGCTCCGTCGGCATGCATAATGTTGCAGTACTCCGGGTCATTCCCCAGGAAGTCAGGAATAATCTTACAAAAAGCCTGTGGATATAATCCCTTGTCAATATTGCGAATGGCATTATGCACATCCTCCTTTGATGCCGAAACACCTCTTAAATTATATCGATGGTCACTCATTATTCTTTATTTATTTTATGTTCTGTGTTTCGTGTTCTGTGTTCGTTTTCAGTTCTGTGTTCTGTGTTTTGTGTTCCGTGTTCCATGTTCCATGTTCGAAAAGTATTAAGAGTTGAGCGTTTTCTTGATTTGTTATTTTAATTTACCTACCACATCATGATAATCAATTTGCACCTAAATTCTTCAGATCTTTAAACTCTCAAATTATTCAAACATGGAACACGGAACTCTTCAAACGCGGAACACAGAACACGGAACTCTTTAAACTCTTCGACTCACCTTCCCGACTTCCCAATCATCTCCTTGACCTTCAGATTAAATTCGTCTTCATTCAGCAGCTGCTCCAGAGTCATATGCATGCGGTAACACCAGAAATTGCGTGGGTTGCTGGGCACATTAATTCTTTCGGACAATGGATGTTCATTGCATAAGGTGGAATCAAGCGCCATCCAATCCTGCCAGGGTAAAATAATCCACATGGCATTTGATTCCAGGTGTTGCTCCACGATCCGTTCAATAATCCAGCTATCGCAAGCAGCGGGTGCAGGTCCTTGCATCCCCAGGGCACGGTTATAGAAATGTTGTGTCAATACCGGGTCTTCTTCCCACCAGGCACGGATAGGGTTCATATCATGCGTCGAAGTAGTGCATACCGACCGGTAAGGTGCATCGGCGGGCATAGCGAATTCTGTATTTGGTTTTTTGGGCATACGTTGAATCTCCAGGCTCAGTATTTCCAGGGCGTTCATAACATCAGGAACTGAGTCAGGCACCATACCCAGGTCTTCGCCACAAACCAGCATTTTAGTTGCCGAAATCAGGGCAGGTAATTTTTTCAACGCCTGTTGTTTCCAGAACTCGGTATGCCGGTGATAGAAATAGTCAACGTAAATCCTGTCGAGAGTACGTCGGTTATTATCCGTCAAATCGCGGAAAGTTGCTGAACTGTGCATCGATATCCGGGGGTGGAATTTATCCGGCTGACGGGAGTCACGGATAAAAAGAACCTCACAATGCAAGGCATACAACCCGTCGCGAATCATTACTTCTTTATTTCCGAAATTGTAGCCCAGCGATGCAAAGTGGGTTTCTATCTTTTTCTGGGTATCGTATTCAGGTTTGAACTTATAGTTTTGCCAGCCATCCGTCAGCAGGTATTCCCGGATTACCTCCTCGGCATATTTACCGAATGTGGCGTTAACCACATGTTCCTTCAGGTAAGGTTTCAGGAATCTGTTCTCATCCCACCAAAGCCCTTTATGCTCTAGTTCGCTCCGAGTAAAAGGTAATGCGGGGTGAAAAGTGCCTGTCAATCCCCAGACCGCATTGACCGGTATTTCCCAGATTCGGAAAAATCCCAGGATATGGTCTATCCGGTAGGCATCAAAATACTCAGCCAGCTTCTGAAAGCGTTTCCGCCACCACTGATAACCATCCTTTTCCATCAATTCCCAGTTATAAGTAGGGAATCCCCAGTTTTGACCGGTTGCCGAGAAATCATCAGGGGGTGCTCCCGCCTGAACACTCGTGTTAAACAGTTCAGGTTCTACCCAGGCATCCACACTGCGGGGACTTACTCCGATCGGAATGTCGCCCTTAATGGCAATGCCGTTTTCACGGGCATAATCATGTACTTCGATAAGTTGTTTATGCAAATGGAATTGCAGGAAATAGTACAGGGCTATTTCAGGATAATAAGTGGTATCGGGTGCCGAGAAGACTTCAATTTCTTGCTTATTATAGGTTTTAAATTCTTTCCAGGAATTAAACTCTGGGCTTCCGTTCTGGTCCCTCAGGTATGAGAATGCTGCATAAGGTACCAGCCATTCCTTGTTGACTTCAAAAAACTGCTTATAGTCTGCTGAAGCAAATACTGCTGGACTTTCTTGCGGGTAGATAATCTTGAAAAATTCCCACTTGGCATTCAGCACATGTTGGTAATCTGAGAATGATTTCCCGTTGAGTTCTGTTTTTTTCGCGAGAAAATAATCCCTTTGTTTTTTAGTCTTCAGTTTCCCAACACTGTCAAGGTGCAGGTATATAGGATGAAGCGCATAAACCGAAACGGCATTATAAGGATATGAATCGTAGTTGGTATGGTATAAAATCGTATCGTTGATAGGCAGTATCTGGATGATTCGTTGCCCGGTCTTTTTAGCCCAATCTACCATTTTCTTCAGGTCATTGAATTCCCCGATTCCGAAACCTTCGTCACTGCGCAGGGAGAATACAGGAATGGCCACCCCTGTTGCCTTCCACGAAGGAATGGTACGGATAAAATGTTCTTCTGTGACGACAGTCAATGCTTGTTTGTCTGCCTTGTCCAGTAAACGGTTGGGACCGCCACCCCAAGCCAGGACTTCATCGGTCTTTGTATCGACAATGAGGTATTTATATTCAAGGGGAAATTTTACAGTCGCAGCATCCAGAGAAGTGCTCCACAAGGGAAACGTTGATTCATCGAGCCTGACTTTCTTTTTTACATCCCAATTCCCCAACGAATCCTGATTTCCTATCACTGCAAAATGACGCTCAGGTTCCATTTGTGGACAATTGATACGAAGGATCAGGTTCTTTACAGGCTTGGCCGTTAGACCCTTCAGGGGAGTCCGCTTGAAAAAACAATCTGTAAAAGCAGTGGAGACAAAAGGACTGTCACCATACGAAGCCCGCCAGTTATCAATCACATTGATGTTCTCGTTAACCGGGGAAAACTCTATGCTACGAAAGCCGCCATACTCAAAGACCAACGATTTGTCTGCATTCTGAATGGCATACTGATAAGTCGTCTTTTCTACGGATTCACTTTGTATTTCTACCTTCCATTCCGATTTCTCATTGCAATGCATTCCATATCGCACTATGGAATTATCCATTGCATGCAGCAACAAGCACATTGACTGTCCCCATTGCATGGTATACTGGATTTTAAATTGGATTTTCATTTATTAATATGAATCGATTCGGGCACAAATTTACAAAAATAATGCTCAATAAAAAAGATGGTTACAGTGAGTATCAAAAGATACTCTGCAAACGTTTGAATTATAGAGCATATTTCAAATTCAAAGGATCAAAAGTGAATGCCCATGTATGAAATGAATGGCTCGTTAGCAAAAGAAATACTACGAACATTCGAATTTATCGATTTCAAATCCGAAAGAATTATTTCATTAAAGTTTAGGATTATTTGCAGATCAATAGTAATAATAAAAAGACCGTCTCTTTTCAGAACGGTCTTTTTATGTCAATCAAAAATCCTATGAATCATTAATCCTGGAATTTTGCACTTAAATACTCACGGTTCAAACGGGCAATATGAGAGATAGAGACGTTTTTAGGACACTCCGCTTCGCAGGCTCCTGTATTAGTACAGTTTCCAAAACCAAGCTCATCCATTTTAGCCACCATCAGTTTAGCACGGTGAGCTGCCTCAACCCGGCCCTGAGGAAGTAATGCCAGCTGACTTACCTTAGCCGAAACGAACAGCATGGCTGATCCGTTCTTACAGGTAGCTACACAGGCACCGCAACCAATACACGAAGCAGCATCCATAGCCTCATCCGCCACGTTCTTGCCAATAGGAATAGCATTACCGTCTGGGATTCCACCAGTGTTGATCGAAACAAAACCACCTGCCTGAATAATCTTATCGAATGCACCACGATCCACCATCAAATCCTTAATGACAGGGAATGCAGCCGAACGCCAGGGTTCCACCGTGATGGTTTGTCCATCATGGAAGTTGCGCATGTGCAACTGGCATGTGGTGATCTCGCCATCAGGCCCATGAGGTTGTCCGTTGATGTACATGCTGCACATTCCGCAGATACCTTCCCGGCAATCATGATCGAAGGCGATCGGTTCCTTGCGTTCTTTTATTAATTGTTCGTTCAAGATGTCAATCATCTCCAGGAATGAACTATCGGTGGAAACATTATCTAATTTGTAGATCTCGAAGTTTCCTTTTACTTTCGGACCTGCCTGACGCCAGATTTTGAGCGTTACATTTATACTTTTTTCCATATTATATGCCCCTTTTAATTCCCCCAAAGGAGGAAAAATGAAGTTAGTATTTTATATATTTGTGTTCTTAATAATAATTGAAACTCTTCAAAGCCTCCCTTCGGGGAGGTTGGAGGGGCTTTACGATTTATAATTGCGTTGTTGACGGTGGATAAATTCATATTCCAAAGCTTCTTTCAACAAGACAGGTTCGTTTCCTTCCCCGGCAAATTTCCAGCACGAGGCGAACGCGAAGTCCTCATCGTTACGTAAAGCTTCACCTTCAGGTGTCTGGTATTCTTCGCGGAAGTGTCCTCCACATGATTCTTCACGCATCAAGGCGTCACGGGCCATCAGCTCACCAATCTCAATAAAGTCGGCTAAGCGCAAAGCTTTTTCCAATTCATTATTCAGGTCGGCTTCCTTTCCGGGGATGTATACGTTGCTCCAGAATTCGGCACGTACTTCCTTGATTTTTTCCAAAGCAGTTTCCAATCCGGCTTTGTTACGACCCATTCCCACGAAATCCCACATGATCAGTCCAAGTTCACGGTGAATAGAATCAACCGATTTCTTGCCATTGATGTTCATGAGTTTATTGATCTTGTCGTTCACTCCCTTTTCAGCTTCTGCAAATTCAGGAAGTTCGGTACTCAGCCTTGGAACCTGAATCTGATCAGCCAGGTAGTTTTGAATGGTGTATGGCAATACGAAATAACCATCAGCCAATCCCTGCATCAAAGCCGAAGCACCCAACCGGTTTGCACCATGATCGGAGAAGTTGGCTTCACCGATACAGAACAATCCTTTCACAGAAGTCTGTAGTTCATAATCCACCCAGATACCACCCATCGTGTAGTGAATAGCCGGATAAATCATCATCGGGGTATTGTAAGGATTATCATCCACAATCTTCTCATACATTTGGAACAGGTTGCCGTAACGGGCACGTACCACGTTTTCACCCAGGCGTTTGATCGCATCGGAGAAATCAAGGTAAACAGCCAGTCCGGTGTTTCCTACTCCAAAACCTGCATCACAACGTTCTTTGGCAGCACGGGAAGCCACATCACGGGGCACCAGGTTACCGAAGGCAGGATAGCGGCGTTCCAGGTAATAATCACGTTCTTCTTCCGTCAGGTCGGTAGCTTTCTTCTTCCCGGCACGGATAGCTTCCGAGTCTTCTTTTTTCTTAGGTACCCAGATACGTCCATCGTTACGAAGTGATTCCGACATCAAGGTTAGTTTCGATTGAAACTCTCCATGAACAGGGATACAGGTAGGGTGAATCTGAGCGTATGCAGGATTAGCGAAGTAAGCGCCTTTCTTATACATCTGCACCAATGCCGAACCGTTTGAATTCATGGCATTCGTCGACAGGAAGAAAGTGTTACCGTATCCACCGGTTCCCACTACTACAGCATGAGCGAAGAAGCGTTCCACTTTTCCGGTCACCAGGTTGCGGGCAATGATACCACGGGCGCGGCCTTCAATCACCACCACATCCAACATTTCATAACGGGAATATAATTTCACGGCACCTTTTCCGATCTGACGGCTCAGGGCTGAATAAGCTCCCAGCAACAGTTGTTGTCCGGTTTGTCCTTTGGCGTAGAAGGTACGGGATACCTGTGCTCCACCGAAAGAACGGTTATCAAGCAATCCGCCGTATTCGCGTGCAAAAGGAACACCTTGTGCCACACACTGGTCGATAATGCCGTTCGACACTTCAGCCAGTCGGTATACATTGGCTTCACGGGCACGGTAATCGCCCCCTTTGATCGTATCGTAGAAAAGACGGTAAACGGAGTCACCATCATTCTGATAATTCTTTGCTGCATTGATACCCCCTTGTGCGGCAATGGAGTGCGCACGGCGTGGTGAATCCTGAATACAAAAGTTCAGTACATTAAAGCCCATCTCAGCCATGGAAGCAGCTGCCGAAGCTCCTGCCAGCCCTGTACCCACTACAATCACGTCGAGGCGACGTTTGTTGGAAGGGTTTACCAGTTTCTGCTGTGCCTTGTAATTATTCCATTTCTCAGCTAATGCTCCCTCAGGAATCCTAGCATCTATTTTTGTTTCTTCTACCTTGGTAGAGTCTTGTTTGGTTGCCATTATTTTATTTCTAATTTTAGGTTTGACGATTTACAAATTAACAGCATGAACAAGATCCAAGTCCAAGCAGGTAATACACCGGTATTGACATGAACATCAACACCACGATGGTTGATATGATAGTCGAGATCACTTTTACCCGGGGTAACCAGGTTTTGTTATTCAACCCAACAGTTTGAAGGGCGCTCCACACACCATGGGTTAAGTGGAACCACAACGCACAAAGCCAAACAATATATATAACACAATAAATCTTGTTGCTGAATAATGCCTGTACAAAAGAGGCACCATCTGCCGGGGCAAAGGCTTCCTTTACACCTGCCAGTTCGGCATATTGCATATGAAACCAGAAATTGTAAAGGTGCAGGCAAAGGAAACCGAAAACGATCAATCCCAATACAAACATGTTTTGTGACGACCATTCCACACTTTTTTGATTTTTAGTGACAGCATAACCCTGAGTACCACGGGCGCGCATGTTCTGCCAGGTCAAATAAAGGGCATAAAGGATATGAATCACAAATCCGCCAGCCAGAACTGCTGTACCTACCAATGCATACCAGTTCGTACCCAGGAATTCACAGATCTTATTGTATCCTGCCGGTGAGATTATCACCACGATGTTCATCGTCGCATGAAACAGTAAAAACAGCACGAGAAAAACTCCCGAGATACTCATAATAAGCTTTCTCCCAATTGAGGAATCAATTAACCACATAGATTTTTGTTTTAGTTTATAATATGTTATGAATGTTAGTATTTCGGGGCAAGGACAAGTTGTAAAGCGCTATTGTTGTTCATTTTAACACAAAGAAAGGTCTCTTCCGATTTTTACGCAAAAGTAATGATTTCATTCCAAACCTGCAAGCGATTACGGAAATAATTCTTTAATAGAATTCTATTATTTTGACTGAAAAGCAGATAGAAGGAACAAATCAATCCCAAAAAGCACAATAAGATCACATTCGGCAAATGTTTCTCTTCCGGTTAATCGTTAATCGATAATCATTATTATCCGCCACAATAGTACGAATTAAAATTGATGAATGAAGAAGGGTGATATTACTTTAAGAATTGATTTATTCTATTTCCTTTATTTATAGTGATAGATAACTAAATGACAAATGACTAAATGTACAAGAACGCGATATGGAAATCGCATGTCCGTAATAAATGTTTATTCACTTATCGTTTATCACTTATCGTTTATCTATTGACTATTAACTATTAACTATAAATTATTGACTATAAATTATTGACTATAAACTATTGACTATAAACTATTGACTATAAACTATAAACTAGACCACCTCCCCAAACAGCGCAGCCGATGATGCGCTCAATACTTTTACCTGAATCGTTTCACCAATCCGGCGTCCAAGACGAGAGAAGATGATCACCTTATTTTGAGAGGTTCGCCCGAATAGCTGTTCCTTCGATTTTTTGGAGAAACCTTCCACCAATACTTCAAAAGTCTTACCAATGTCGAGCTGATTTTTCTGATTCGTCAGTTCACGTTGTACATCAATAATTTCCGCTAACCGGCGTAGCTTTTCCACTTCCGGGATATTATCCGGTAAATTCTTAGCGGCATAGGTCCCCGGACGTTCGGAGTATTTAAACATGAAAGCCAGGTCGAAGTTTACTTCCCGCAACAATGATAGTGTTTCCTGATGGTCTTCTTCTGTTTCGCCGTGGAAACCGCAGAACACATCGGTGCTGATGGAAGCTTCCGGTAAAATGCGGTGAATAGCTGCCACACGGTCCAGATACCATTCACGGGTATATTTTCGCTTCATGAGGGTCAATATCTTGTCACTACCCGATTGAACCGGCAGATGAATCGACTTGCAGAGGTTTTCGTATTTCGCTATGGTTTCGAGCGTACGGTCGCTCATATCTTTCGGATGCGAAGTAGAGAAGCGGAATCGTATCTCCGGTGCAGCCTCCGCCACCATGCGTAACAAGTCAGGGAATTCAACGGTTGCCCCATCTTTCTCGATGCGGTACGAATTCACATTCTGACCCAGCAACGTCACTTCCTTGTAGTTTTTAGCCTGCAAGTCGCGTAGTTCAGTCAATATGCTTTCCACCTCGCGGCTGCGTTCACGTCCCCGGGTATAAGGCACAATGCAGTAGGAACAGAAATTGTTGCAACCACGCATAATGGAAATAAAGCCCGATATAGATTTGGTGATTCTCGTAGGCAATATCTCACTGTAAGTCTCGGTGGTCGAGAGCTCCACATTAATAGCCTTGTTGCCTTGTTCCACCGTGCCAATCAGGCTGGGGATATCCAGGTAGGCATCAGGTCCTACCACAATGTTCACCCCGTAATCTTCTATCAACTCTTCCTTGACACGTTCGGCCATACAGCCAATCACGCCCACGATCAGTTTTTTGTTTTTTCGCTTCAACGACTGGAAATACTTCAGGCGTTGAATCACTTTCTGTTCGGCATTGTCGCGGATCGAGCAGGTATTCACAAATATGGCGTCAGCTTCCGTGATATTGTCCGTCAGGGCAAAACCATCCAGTTGCATGATCGAAGCCACTACTTCACTATCGGCCACATTCATCTGGCAACCGTAGGTTTCTATAAATAGTTTCTTGTCGTTCAGGGCGGATTTAGAGTCCGGTGTACCGACAGGAGATTCGTTTAAATTCATTTTCTACAGATATTTTATGTCCCACAAAGGTACACTTTATAATTATACTACAAAAACGATAGCATTAGCATTATTTAACTAAGCATTCATTTGCTTCCAAGAATTTAATAATGAAGTTTTTAGGCTTCTTTAAGTTGAAGATTGGACAACCAGCTCAAAATACCTCGTTTTTTTTAGCACCAAATGTTTGTGCGGTTGAATTATTCTTCCCATATTTGCAGAGTAAACAAACAGATAAATTTTTCATAGTTAAGGTTTAGGTTAAAATGTGCAATGGGTGGCTGTGAAGTTACCCATTGTTTTATTATATAAAGGTTGATTGAGTTGGTTGGTTGAGTTGATTGGTTGATTGGTTGATTGGTTATTACAAATAATCAACTTAATGCCTTAATTAGTAAACTTAATACCTCAATCAACTTAGTACCTTAATCAACTTAATCAACTTAGTAAACTTAATAACTCAATCGACTTAATCAACTTAACACATTAAGAAAAAATATCTTTCTTTTAAGAACAAAACACCTCTGGGAGACGTTTTTTAATGTGAAAATAATCCCAATTCCACCCGTAAAGTGGGTTGAGAGAGCTAAATATCTTTTAATTTGCAATTAAAAACAAATATATACGTATAAATTTAAAAAAACTTGTATATTTGTCCCGTAATAAAAATAGCATACCAAGAATTAGAGTTCCGGCTTCAATGGTCGGAATTCTTTTTGTTATATACTTCAGAAATAGGATCATTAAATATAAACAGATATGGCAACAAATTATATGACCGCCGACGGTTACAAGAAATTAGTAGAGGATTTGAACGAATTGGAAAGAGTGCAACGTCCTGCCATTTCAAAACAAATTGGTGAAGCCCGTGACAAGGGTGACTTAAGTGAGAATGCAGAGTATGACGCTGCCAAAGAGGCCCAGGGCATGTTGGAAATGAGAATCTCTAACCTGAAAGAAATGGTGGCATCTGCCCGTATGATTGATGAAACGAAAATCAATACCAAGGAAGTCCAGATATTGACCCGGGTAAAAATACGGAACACCAAGACCGAACAAATCATGACCTATATGATCGTATCCGAAAGTGAAGCCAACTTCAAAGAAGGCAAACTGTCGGTGACCACCCCCATCGCCAAAGGATTATTGGGTAAGAAGGTTGGCCAGAAAACCAAAGTCTCCGTTCCTTCAGGTGAACTTGAATTTGAAGTCATGGAGATATCGTTGTAGCCAGTTAATTGGTTAATTGGTTGATTAGTTAATTAGTTGATTAAGTTGACTATGTTGTGATTAGGAAATAACTGACTATCTAAAACCCAATAACCATGAAAACCATATCCAAACCAATCAACCAATTAACTTAATCGACCAATCAACTTATCATCCAACCAATCAACCAATTAACCAATCAACCTGATAAGAATGACCATATTCAGCCGAATCATAGCCGGTGAAATCCCGTGTTACAAGATTGCCGAGGACGATCGTTTCTTTGCTTTTCTGGACATTAACCCTTTATCCAAGGGTCATACCCTGGTAGTTCCCAAGGTAGAGGTGGATTATCTCTTTCACCTGGAGGACGACATGTTGAGTGGACTTACATTGTTTGCAAAGAAACTGGCTCTGGCCATTGAAATGAGCGTACCCTGTGTCCGCGTAGGGGTTGCAGTCATTGGACTCGAAGTACCCCATGCCCACATCCACCTGATTCCCTTCACCCACGAATCGGACATGAACTTCAAAAATCCCAAACTCAAACTCTCCCCCGAGGAGATGACCACTATTGCCGCAGCTATCAGGGAGCATCTGTAGTATGTAAACCTTTCGTCTGTAACCTACATACCTTTCGTCTGTAACCTACATACCTTTCGTCTGTAACCTACAAACCTTTCGTCGTCCGAAGGTCACGAAAGCGTTTTCATTATTTTAGGCTAATAAAACTCCAACTTTTGGATTGCAGATTGGTTTATTTTGATTGAAAATGATCCGGATCGTGACTATTGATTCCCAACAACTGCTAATATAGAAAACCTCAAAGAGCCACCATACTCTTTGAGGTTTTTTCATTCCATTTCCGCACCCAATTCCCTCCGACATGTTATTTAAAATTTTAATCAGTAGTCTTTTTAGGCAATTTGAATGTGGCTTTTTCAATTTTCTTATCATCATCCGCCACACGTCGTTCCAGCTTCTTAATGTCTTCTGCCGGGGGTAAATCTTCAGGCTTAATACCACGTTTGCCAAGCATTTCTCTGACACTGGTGTTGTTTTGAATATGCTCTGTTGTTATTGGATTTTCCCCGTGCAAGTCTTTACTATCTACATTATGATTGGTCATTTCGGTAGCAAGGTTTTTAGCGGCAATGGTTAGTGTAGGCAGAAAATCCGCTAATGGCCGGCTCAATTTCACGCCAAGCCGGGTTTTCATATCCTCGGTAGTATGACCGCCAAACAAGGCTGTATCCCCTTTTGAACGGATTCGCCCAAATCCCTTATCGTCAACCCCCCGTTCATAAATATTTTGTGATAATTGCTTCTCTGATGATCGAAGTTTTTCTCTTGTTTCAATGCGTGAGAAATGATTCAAACGCTCTTCAATCAGTTCTGCCTTTCGGGTTTGCAGTGCAAAATAACTCTGTGCAAAAGCTATTTCTTCTTTTTTCGGGTCGCCGTTTTGAGCTATCAAATAGCAGGCATAGCGGGTTAGCATAAAGTCGGCGATTTCTCGCTTGCCACCTTTCCCTAATTCGATCATTTTCGTGACCTCACGAAAATGATCGTCGATGTTGATATGCTGTGTCTTACAAGAATCAAGGGCACGGTTTATCGCAACAAGAAAATTCTCCCATCGTGCATATCCCAGTATCTCCTGCAATTCGCGGGCAAACCAGACTTCCACTTGTTGACTATCGTCCTCATTGTTGATGGCATGAACAAGGGTATCAAATACAGATTTCAGTTGTGTGATTCGTAGTTTATCCATGTGTTCTACGATATTTATTAAACGAGTTCCATCATTCTTTATATTTGCAATCCGACAATCAAACGTTTGTAATATTTATTTGTTTGTTTCGAATTAAAATTCACACAGTATTTATTTGGAATGTTTTTTCAGCCATTCCATGGCTCCTTCTGTTTGTCTCCAGACATATCGGGCTGAATCAAAATAATAATCAGCTTCACTTTCGTCCCCAAAACCGTAATGATCTGGAAGTTTTAAGGTTGGAAGCCCTGAAATAAGTTTTTCCAGCACGAATTTGTTTTGTTTTAATGCTTTTTGTAATAGTTTCTTCGATTTTGGGGTATCTCCTTCTGTTTTGAACGTAAATAATGCTTGATTGAATAGTGAAAATGTCATTTCATCCTCTTTAAACATTTTAGCGTATTTTTGAAACTTACTAGCCTCATTAAGTTCAATTAAATAAAGCATTAATTGATCTCTTACTCCCTGATTATCATTAGGGTTAAGATAAATCATTTCTTCTAAAATTTCAACACATTCTTTTTTCTTTTTCTTCAGATAAAGTACTTCCGAATAGAGTTGTAAGCAGCGCATAAATGGCCGCGTTTCGTGGATACCCCAGAAATGCCCTTTATAAAGTTCTAAATTTTCCCCAAAAAATAATTTTCTTCCAATTGCAATACCTTTCTCCAGGAATACACTTTCAAGTTCAAGCGAAGTTTCATTACCACTTAAATACTCATACGCTTCAATACAATCAGGGTCAAGTTCAAGTGCTTTCTCAATCTTCTTTCTCGCTTTTACAGGAGTCAACTCATACGCTTCAAAAACCAGATCTTGAGCCTTTTCTTTGTTAGTCAATGCATTGTTTGAAAAAGTAGGTATTTTCTTTCTCGCAATGCTGTCTAAAAAACTTGTTAAATCGCCTTCATTTTGAAAGTCTTGAGTTCCAAGAAGTCGATGTAAGTCATTCATTAATTTATCGTGTTGTTTATCCATTACTATTTTGATTAATTGAAAGTCATTTCATTTTTTTCCCTTCTCAGTAACTACCCGGTATATTGACATTGGGAGGTACCGAATACACATGATATTCCATTTGCAGGAGCGTTCCGTGGGCTGTTCTTTAGTTTTCGTTCAAGTAATTTTCAGTTGTTATTACAGTCGAGTAAAAGTAATTCAATGCAGCCAAAAAACTGTTATGGACATCTTTTGCTTTTACTGTTTCTCCATTTATGCTAAGGTCTCTAGTTGTGCAGGCATCACCAATGAGTATACAATTGAAACCGAAATCTTTCGCTCCCCGGGTTGTTGCATCAATGCACATATGAGTCATCATGCCACAAATCACCAGGTTTTCAATCTTATTACTTTTCAAATAGTCTAATAATTCTGTTTCTCTAAAACTATTCGGAAAGTGTTTTATAATTATCTTTTCTGTTGGTAGTGGTTTTACTGTGTTGTAGAGTTCTGCACCTTTTGTGTCAGGCAAAAAGAAGGTTGCTGTTGGTTTTGTTGCAATATGTTGAATATGGATTATGGGCGAACCTTCTATTCTAAATCTGTCTAAAAGCAATTTTGCATTTTCTGCCGTTCTTTCGGAATCAATGAGTGTCATTGTTCCGTCCTCAAAATAATCATTCTGTATGTCAATAACCAATAATGCTGTTTTCATGTTTTCTTTCAAGTATTTTAGTCGTTGTAGTTGTATTCTTAAGAATTCATGTCGTAATTCTCCTAAGAATTTAAATATCCAGTTCTTCACATCCTTTCAATTACTTGAGGGTTTTTATCATCATTTCAACTCCACATACACCGAATTCGACGACTTCTTTCCGTCGGCGCTCATGGCAAACACATAACCATAAAGCACCCCGTCCGCTTTCCAGTTTTTATCCGGCAATAAAAGCATTCCCGTTTCTTCACTCCCCCGGGCCTGCCTGCCAATCAACATCTGCCCAGCCCTGTTGGTGACCAGAGCCACTATTTCATCATCCGCCTGTATTTTTGGAACACCTATCCAGGTTTCATACTCGATGGTAATGCCTTCATCAGTTACCCTGCCCCCGGTCACCCTCACCACCGGCAACGATCCCTTCGAAACCACCAGCTTCGTGTAGTCTATCACCGGCACTTCCCCGCTCAGGTCGAAGGCAGTTTTCATATTTTCCGCCAAAAACCTGTTATGTGCTGACTTCCCGTGATTATATTCCACAAAACCCAGCTCGGTCATGCCCCCCAGCGCACTATTCGCCCGGGCCAGCAAGGCAAATTTCAGTTCCTGGTTCTTCTGAGCCGGAGTATTCTTCTTCTTCGGTTTGAATGCCTTGCTGCGAACGATATTCTGTCCATTGTAGTTCATGGTCGTGAAGTTACCCATCGAATTCCTCATGGGCCCCATCAGGGGGTTTTCTGCGATGCTCATAGTACGTGATTTATTTGTTATTCTTAAAAATATGACTCGTTTTAAAAAACACACCCGACATCGTCGAAAGACATGTCGGCGTGAATAAACATAAATCCTGTTAAACGATGTAAAGATAGGAAGTGTTTTTATATCCTACAACATGTTAAAACAATTTCTTTCCTTTATTATTTATCCTCGCATTCCATCCCGGTTCATACAATCCCCACCAGTTAGCTTTGGTCAATTATTCTTAACTTCCGGATCACCTGGAATATCAAAATCAGGCACCCCTACCCTGTTTTAGTCCTTCTCCTTTGATGAATTGTTGTTTTATCCCTTCAAAATACCCATTTCGGCATGTCTTTCAATGAATAAGGGCCGCTATTCGACTGAGGATGCTTCGTGGTTCCTTCGTGGTTGCTTCGTGGTTGCTTCGTTGACGTTACATAGATGTTACATACATATTACATACACATTACATATACATCACATATCTAAATAGGTATGTAACATCTATGTAACAAGTATCTAATATCAATCTAAAATGTCAATGTTGACCACGAACCAACCACGAACCAACCACGAATCATCCACGAAGGAAGCTGGGACGTAGGCAGGACGATGGTATACCATTTATCAACCATTATCCTTTCTTTTACAGATATTTGAAATAATTATCTAAAAAGTTGGAGGTGTTAAAAAGAGTTCGTACTTTTGGAGAGGGAAACGAAAAACGCACATTACAAAGAGCCCCGGATTAACCAAGATGCCAACCAACTAAAAGCGCTTGAATTTCCGATACTTCAAAAGAAAATATCAATATGATTTCAAAGAAACTAATGACGCTTGCCTTGTTGCTGATTCCTGTTTTCATGTACGGGCAGGATACGATTTATGTGGACCAATATGGCTCAATTACAAAGAGTAAGCTTCTGGGAACTACTTATCGGTTAAAGTCAGCCGATTCAACCGTAAATAATGGTAAAATTGAACGGGAATATTATCTTTCCGGTAAATTAAAATCAGTATGCCACCTGGTCACTGTGTTAAACGAGAAGACAAAGAAAAAAGAGAATCAACGGGAAGGTAAATTCCGGCTATGGTATGAAAGCGGGGTATTACGACGGGAGATTGATTATCATCACAATAAAATTGATGGGAACCTGACCACGTATTGGGAAAACGGTAAGATCAAGCGGCACGACCTCTATGATGAAGGGAAATCACAGGAAGGGAAATGCTATACAGAAAACGGGGCTGAAACGACCTACTATCCATTTGAAATAATGCCTGAATTTACAGGAGGCGAAAAAGTATTATTGCTCGTCATAAGCAGAAGTCTACGGTATCCTGTCGATGCACAGGAAGCCGGGATATCCGGGAAAGTGCTGGTGCATTTTGTGATTGATAAAGAAGGGCAAGTAACTGATATAAGTATAAAACATAGGTTATACCCTTCGATGGATGAAGAAGCCATGCGGGTTGTTTCCACTTTGCCCCGATGGGCACCGGGAGAACAAGATGGCGAAAAAGTACCTGTCAGATATACATTACCAATCACATTCAACCTAACAAGAGATACAAGAAATAATGAGTCACCTAATATGTGGCACTAAATTCTCCATAAACAATAACCAGGTAAGCATATGAAAATACGAGTATTCGTTAGCTGTTTTTTTTTGACAATCTCTTTTTTATGTGTCGGACAGAAACCATTCAGAGTGATCGGTTCGTTGAATGCAAAGGACTCCACGAAAGTAAATTCGGCAAGCATGAACGTTCTGGTTAAGATGGTGGTAGCAGATTCGGTATATCAATCCACGTTTATTGACCGAAAGGGATATTTCAGATTTGACAAACTATGCACTGATTCTGAATACAAGATTGAATTCTATTATCTGGGCTATAAAATGCAACCTGTTGATATGATCAAAAAACGCACGGAGGATTTAGAGTTGTTCAGATGCAGGTTCGATGTACTCCAATTTCAGGATTCAATTTTTAGACAAAAAGATTTTAAGTTTCCTATCCTGGAAACGTACTTTACCTGTGGTTTAATGATGTATTCTGACTTCAAGCTTCGATCATATTCCCGAAAATACGGGTTCGAATATATGAATCTGGGTTGTTATGGTTTCGATGAGCATGAGAGAAACAAAGAGGTCATACAGAGACTCAATAAAAGCCTGGGGGACAATTGGGAAAAAGTGTTTGAAAAAGAGATAGACAGCAAACTTAAGTATTAACAGGCTAACTTAATTTCTTATCTTTACATCGTATTACCTTGTTTTAAATTTATCATTCAACAAATACTTCATATGAAAAAACTGCTTATCATTCTGCTTATCATTCTACCAATGGGAAAAATTTTTTCACAATTCAATGCTGACATCAGGGCTCCCAGGGTTAATACCAGGGATGGGATTCTCGAAGGACTCAATGAATCGGGTATCCATACCTTTAAAGGAATTCCATTTGCACAACCACCCGTGGGCGATTTGAGATGGAAGGAGCCGCAGCCGGTGAAGGGGTGGACGGACATACGCAAAGCCTTGAAGTTTGGTCCGCGCGCCATGCAACTATCCCTCTTTGGCGATATGAACTTCCGCTCGGACGGGATGAGTGAAGATTGCCTGTACCTGAATGTGTGGACACCGGCCAAAACATCGACCGACAAGTTGCCGGTGATGGTTTACTTCTACGGCGGCGGGTTTATGGCAGGCGATGGATCGGAACCACGATATGACGGGGAAAGCATGGCACGCCGGGGAATCGTCACGGTTACTGTCAACTACCGGCTATCGGTATTTGGATTCTTTGCACACCCTGAACTCACCAAAGAGTCCGGACACCACGCCTCGGGTAACTATGGGTTGATGGATCAGCAAGCAGCTCTGCGATGGGTGCAACAAAACATAGCTGCTTTTGGAGGAGACCCTGCACGTGTGACCATTGCCGGGGAGTCGGCAGGTTCTTTTTCGGTGAGTGCACAAATGGCTTCCCCTTCGTCAAAAGGTCTTTTTGCCAGTGCCATTGGAGAGAGCGGTTCTTTGCTTGGCACCCACACGCCGGTTACGCTGGCAGTTGCTGAGCAAAGCGGCATTCAGTTTACAACCCTGACCGGAGCAGGATCACTGGCAGCACTGAGGGCCATGACTGCCAACGACCTTTTGCAAGCCACCGCTAAGACAGAAGCTCCCAGGTTTAACGCGATTGTAGATGGTTATTTTTTACCCAAATCACCCTTGGAAATATATGCCAACGGCGAACAATCACAGGTGCCTTTACTGGTGGGTTGGAACTCGGAGGAGTCGGGGTACAAAGCCATATTGGGACAGGACGAACTTACAGCCCGGAATTACCGGAAAGCCATTGAAAAACTTTATGGGGAGCATGCTGAAGAAGTATTGCGCGTATACCCCGGAGCGACGGAGGAAGAAATCAGACAATCCGCCACTGACCTTGCCTCGGACCGGTTTATCGGATTCAGCACCTGGAAGTGGGCGGACATGCAGGCTAAGACAAGCGGCAAACCGGTATACCGCTACCGGTATAACAGGGCACGTCCTGCCATGAGACCGGAAATGGGGAATGTCGTTGCCGGACTTGCCGGAGGTATTATTAAAATCAATAATCCTGAAGTTGCTAAAGCACTACCTGCTACCGGGGCAGTACACTCTGCTGAAATAGAATATGCCTTGGGAAACTTACCTACCAACAAGGTGTACGACTGGCAGCCTGAAGATTACAAGGTGTCAGCAATACTTCAGTCCTGTTTTGCGAACTTCATAAAGACCGCAAACCCGAACGGATTGGGAGTACCCACCTGGCCTGCTGCAAATGAAGGTTCTACGGTGCAGATCATGAATATTGACGTAAACTCGGAATTGAAGATTGAGAAGAATGGAGAGAGGTATGTTTTATTGGAGAAGTTTAGCTCAAGCATTAAGTAATTCATAAAATATTGAATTTGAACATTAACCGAAAATAGTATGTACTATTTGCGTTTATAACCGAAAATAAGCACTACAATTTGCGTATATAATTAAAAATAGTATGTATTATTTGCGTTTACAGCGTTTATAAATAAAGACAATTAATAAAAAGAAGGTCATGAATGTAATAGAAGAAAAATATAATTCCGCCTTCCTTTACAAA
>CAIYOZ010000193.1 GCA_903927945.1 uncultured Bacteroidales bacterium
AACTTAATTGATTCTTCAGCTGCGTAACCTTTCAATTTCAGGGTCAGTTTACTATTTATAATTGGGTTTGGAGATACAATGGCTGATAAACCATCCTTGGAAACCTCTTCAATAGCATTCGGATTTGAATCTGTCACACTGAAGTTTCTTGTCAGGGAAGTACCTTTGGCTCCTGTAGCATCTATACCTTCATAGGGAGTAATAGTCAACACATAGCTGCCTGTTTTGGGCTTCCATGCATAATAATCAGCACCCGATTTACCAAACAAAGCATACGGTGTGCTATTCTCCGTGGAATTCCGTGTCTCCGCCCCGCTTAAGGCAAACACGATGCTCCCTACCGTACTCGGTCTGGTATTGGCGCGTATATTTAAATTTTTTGTTGCTAATACTCCCAAATCAATATTCATACCCTCTGTTAGAGTCTGGAGGCTTATATCTGTATCTGCATTAACGAGTGTTACACTGGCCACTGACTTACATATAGAAGTTGTTATAGTAACTGCATTGCTTTGAGCTGAAACATTACCGGAAGCATCTTTCGCAGCCACAGTGAATGTATAACCTGTATTGCATAAAAGATTAGTAACATTAAAGGTAGTTGCTGATGTATTTCCTATTAAAGCACCTCCCTGGTAAATATCATACCCTGTTACACCTACATTATCGGTAGAACCGGTCCATGATAAAGTTAATGTATTTTCGGTGATGTTTGATGAAATTAGACCTGAAGGGGAAGTAGGAGCTTGCGTGTCGCTTCCTGGGATTGTTCCAACGAAAAAACCATTCCCGCTTTCACCAAAAAATACACGGCCATATACATTGCGATCGGCAGCCATACAAATGGGAGTACCTCCGATTGCTAATGGAGTACTTAATGTTTCCCAACTCACACCGTTATCATTAGAACGAAAGAGACTGTTGGTAATATTATTTACGGTCCCATAAACGTATAGCGACGGAATCGTTGGAGTCGTGGGTGATGCTTTCCCGATTGCAATTAAATCAGCTTTTTGAACATTATTAATCTTTAGAAATGAAGTTCCGGAACTTGTGGAATGATACAATCCAGACTCTCTCATCCCCATCCAGATATCCCCTTCCTTTCCGGGGGTTGTTTCTATAGTAAAATTTCCAACAGGATACAAGTTCGGTACTGTGGCTGCTACCGTAAAAGTGGCACCGGCATCGGTACTTACATATACCTTCCCTGCAGAACAAACATAAAATTTATTGCCGTTCACTTTATCCGCTGCTAAAGGAAATATCGCTCCGCAGGAGAAGTTGTCACTTCCAAGAATAATTCCCGAAGGAAGTGAAGGAATAGGTGTCCAGGTTGTCCCTCGGTCAGTGGAGCGATAGGATCCTTTTAACTGTGTAACCCAAACCATCGTTTCATTGGTTGCAGCTACAGCAATTCTTCCGCTTCTGGCATCCGCCGGACAATTCCAATAGGTATAAGTGGCACCTCCATCGGTGGAATACCCGGCAAATCCAAGGCCATTCCAACCATGACTCCCTACACGGGCAATAAAATTCGGGTTAGTTTCCTGTACGGCCACACCGGTCATATTTCCTGCCTCACCCGAAAATTGCCAGGGGAAAAGTGAAATCATTCCGATCGAAGGTGGCTCATTAATCGATTTATGATCCCATCCGCCTACATCCGCCACATTCGAAAGTAATAAATTCACCCCTGATGGAGGGCAAAGTAAATTACCGGTTGGACAGGTTTCTTCTTCTCCTACGGCACGGGCTTTCCAGGTAACGGCAGCTCCGGCCCAAATATTAGTGGTTTGTTGTGCATCAAAAAAGTCGGTAAACCAAACCATGTTTTGATCGAACGGATCCCAGCAGAAATCTCTTAAGCCACCACCAATACCACTTGTAAACCAAGGTATTTCCGAAACATCCTTCACCAGGGTAAGTCCGGTCCAGTTTTTTCCACCATCCTTGCTTACAAACTGTCGATCTCCTCCACCTACAATAACCTGATCGCTATTATTCGGATTTACATCTACAGCCCCATATCCTCCTACATAGGATGGGGTTATGCTTGACCACGAAGTTCCATCCCATTTAGAGACTCCAGTTCTATGAGTGATATATAAAGTTCCATTTTTATGGATCACTCCCCGATTTACATTGAGTGGACTGCCAGCCATGAGTGTAAAAGTAATCCCGGCATTATCACTACGGTAAACACCATCAGCGCATCCTAGGTAAATAGTTTTTGTAGCACCCGATACGGTTCCACTACTGATATCATAAGCGACAAAAAAACCACAGAGATCGTTTAATTTGGTCCACGAAGAAAGTGCTCCGGCACTTGCGCTTTTGAAAGTCCCGTTTATGGAAGTAACTGCTGTGCCTGGACGTGTAGTAACAATGACGATAGCATTGTTTTGAGGATCTATTGCCAGCCGTTGCCCTAAAACCTGATCATTATTGGGTTTTACATCTAGTGGAAGTTGACAATCTGTCCAGGTATCACCCCTGTCGGTCGATTTCAATATTCCACCGTTGGTATATGCACCACCAATCGTTGCATACAATATATCTCCGGTATTATCCCCCGGAACAAAAGCAACATTACCGGCAGCACTTTTGCCCCAATAACTGGCAGGTAAATTATAAAACAAGCCTTCCCAACGCTGTAAGGAATTGTTCCACCGGTAGGGAGTACCAACATCAGTTGTAATTAAATAAAGGTTTTGAACAGTGGGATGTGCCTGCATACTTGTTACACATCCTCCACCACCAATACGAACTGTTTTCCAGTCATAGGTTTGAGCGGTTACTCCCAAATTTACAGAGAAACAGAGGGTAAGCAATATTAAACACCACTTCAATATTTTATACGATATAAACTTTTGATTCATGATTTTTAAATTATAAATTTTAAGGTATATGTGAATTTCAGCTTGCAAACACTCAGGAATAATAATTTATATGAATTATTATCGATGAAATTCTTAAACTTTTTGTTTCAAAAAGAGGCCAATTATTATCTAATTGACCTCTCTAATTCTCAATGCTATTTTAAATAACCGTTTTCTAACGTGCAAATTTCAACGTTTCGTTGTTTGCACGGATAATATAGACACCTTGATTCAAATTCGTAAGATCTACATTATTCGTGTTTTTCAATGAAACAACCCGTTTGCCAATTGAGTTAAATACTTCCACGTTTGCATTTTGAGTCAGTTTTACCTGAGTGGAAGTGACTTCTCCAAAAATAACCGGTTTGCTGCTGTAAACTGAATTAATTGCAGTTAAAATCACTTTAGGTTGAATAAAACCTGAATAATAGGTTTCACACCATCCATCATTGTGTGTTGAATTCCACCAATATTCTGCAGGGGTAGGAACAGGAGTAGCTGCTGTATTATTTGCATCATCACCATCTTTGTCGATGATGTGAAAATCAAATGAAATACCTTTTCCACCGTTTAATGCTCTCCAGATAGCAGGGTTAAAATTAGGGCGGGCATTCAGAGCAGTTGCATAAGCATTTCCTGTTAAAGCTTGGTAACCGATGGTATAGATAGCTTTTACATCGTTCGATCCTAATTCTGTTTTAGGGTCAATTTGTAAATTGTCATGTAAAAGTGTATTTGTAGCATTGGTAGGCAATTTTCCTACTCCCGCAGCAGTAAAATCAACAATCATGGCATCTCGATAAGCCTGAGAAGTAAAGGCAGCTTTATATGCTCCAAATTGTGCATAACGTCCATAAGCTGCTTGTTGTTTGATGTCGGTTTTATCTGCTACTACAGAAGCATTAGTTGAAAGTGCCGGTATATTCAGGTAAGGAGCCCACATGATTTCAACAATTTCTCCTCCGGTTATATCATCATCATGATATTTTAACAAAAGGTAGATGTTGTTTTGATCATACACCACTTTAAAAGCACCTGCAAAATCAGCTGCTCCGTGATCTGATGGAAGATTTCCGGTAACATGGCCAGCTACGCCAACAGGATAACCGGCTCCAGCAACACCTTGTTTATTAAGACTCGTCCATACTTCATCAAACACAGCTCCAGCGGCATCAAAATCAGGAATCGAATCTGCCACTGCCTGAGCTCTTGGATAAGCATCAATACCTCCGGCAGGTGTGGTAATTCCTTGAGGATACCAATAAGCGAGTGGGAATTGCCAGTTAGCTGTGAATGCAGCATCGTCAGCAAATGTAGCAGTTACACACAAAAATGCAACAACAAAAAGAGAAATTAATTTTTTCATACGAATAATAAATTAAAATTGTTAATAAATTGATTAGAATATAATGATTAAGAATTGAGACAAATTATACGGAATGGCTCTTAAAAAAATAACAACAAAATAAATAGGAAAAAATGACAGGGAAGATTTTTTCTGATCACCCCTGACAGGTTTTTATTTCAAATTGACAATTACAGTATATTCATCCCCGCTGACCAGCTTTGTGAGATCTGAAACACTACCATTACCTTTATAGAAAGTGTATTTTCTTGGTATAGTAAAGTCATTTACACTTATTCCGTTTGCCTGAATGGAGTCATTAGATCCATATTTAAGAGAAACAACTCCTAATGATCCGGTCCAAAATGCTTTTAATTTCGAAATATCAGTACCTTTTGCTACGTCAATAGTGATCGTTTTGGAGGCTACATCAATAACTCGTACCGGTGTTGGTACAAATCCAACAAACGTAAAATCAATGACTGGATCTTGAGTAGTCAAATTAAGAGTATACACACCAATAGTTTTCAAATCTTCAGCTGTTATTTTAACAGTTGTTGGCTTATTTAGATTGTAACCAGTTGTTGTTTTATAAGTACTACTTATAATTTTTACAGTACTTGCATACGAATTTCCAATTACAAGTTTCACACTACTTAGGTCAGATGCATAATTTGCATTTAAACTGATGGTCTTATTTGTTTCATCGATCACTCCGGTTTCACCAAAGCCATTCGAAGATTGACCGGAGGCCAAACTAAAATTTAATAACTTACATTCTGTAGAACTCTTGAATGTGTTTACTACCACCGAATAGTTTTTTTCTGTTCCTTCCGGAGATTTAACCGTATAAACGATGGGCACCGAAGGTATAAAAGTTTGTACAGAGACTCCCGAAGTTTGTAATTCACCATTCACCGTCACAGTACAGGCTGTTGAATTTGATCCTAATTTGAAAATTGGTTTGTAGGTAAAGTTAGTGGTAACATCATGAAACGAAAAAAGAATTTGATTATCACTGGTAATTGTTGCTTCCGCACCATTCGCAAAGAAGTGAGTAATTGAATTTCTTTCGTCCACAACATCCACTTGAATTGTTTTGGCTAATTTATCAATTTTTTTTCCATACTTTCCAATGCTGGTGGCAACTAAAGAAACGGCATGATGTCCGATAGAATCGTAAGTGATGCCTAAAGAATCTGCTTTATTAAAGTCTATGCCTGTTGCTCCTGTCTCGCCCCACACATGACCTGCTGTTCCGTTATACAAGGTTAGAAATTCTCCGGAACCTTTTGGTATGGCATAAAAAGTAACACCTGCCTGTGCACTGGTTCTTCCATCACGTTGAAAAGAAAGAATAAAACCGGGATTTCCCTCAGTAAATGGTTCTTCTACGCATGAAAAAATGGTAAAGACAGATATTAATAATACAATGGATTTAAAGATGATTTTCATAATAATGTCAATTAAAAATTTGATTTAATAGGATTTACCAACCCGGGTTTTGTTTAAGAGCACCCTTATTGAAATCGATTTCAGATTGTGGAATTGGGAAACAAAAATTTTTAGCCTTGTTGAATTTATTATTGAAGAGTTTGGCCATGTCCATTCCGAAATTTGGATCATACATCCAGCGGATAATGTCGTTATAGTGATGACCTTCAGTAGCCAGTTCAACAGATCGTTCGTGTACGATGGCTGCCGGAGTTAACACTGCAACTGCAGGCATGTCTACTCGTGCTCTTACTTCGTTCAGCGCTGCCAAGCCGGAACCATCAGCATCTGCATTTAATTGGTAACAAACTTCTGCATACATCAGCAGAACGTCGGCATAGCGAATGACCCGTACATTGAATGGAGCAACATTTGGGGCGTTTTTACCTACGAACTGAGGATATGAATATTTCTTAGCCACCATTGAAACGCTTGGCACATCACCCAGATATAATTTATTGAGTGAGACTGTGTTTTTTGAATTTAGTCCACTTTGAAATCCAATCTTATAGCCCGATTCTGGCCTCCAGTCCATTAAATCACCATCTAAGTAACAGGTTGCATAAGCACGTGGATCCCGGGTATACCCTGCCGGATGGGATGTAACGGTTTCAAACTCAAACCAAAGGGTCGGATCAATCTCCAAATTTTTATACGATCCAAGATGTGTTGAAGAGTACATATAGTTCATATTCCCTCCCCACATATCGCCTGGCAACCAACCTGATGCACTCCGGTCATCATCGTTGTATTGAATCTCCCAAATCGATTCTGCGTTATTCTCAGCAGGATATAGATAGGTACTGGTGATAACTCCTGCCGAATTCATCGGAGGAACCGGTAAATAAGACGAGTTGGAAAGCAAGGCTGCCTGATAATCTTCCTTGGTTTTAGTGATTGGTAAAATCAAATGATACACCTTGCTATCGATAACATGCTTCAAGGCATCCTTAGCTTTCTGAAGATTGGCAGTTGCCTCATCCGTTCCTCCTTTTCCAAATCGCAAATAATACTCATAATGTTTGTATAATAACGATTTGCCCAATTGTGCATAGGCAGCTCCACTGGTGATACGACCCACTTCTAAATCGGGCCAACTGGTGGGCAGAGTTTTTGCAGCACTGCTCAAATCCTCTTCCAGCTTATTCCAGAATTGTTCGGGCGTCCCATTCGGATAGACCATCAGCGGATTGGAGGGCACATTTGTTTCATCATAATAGATGGGTTTATTAAACCAGGTGACGAGATAGAAATAATACATTCCTCGTAAAGCCTGCAATTGACCCTTATATTTATAATAAGTTGTTGAATCAAGAGTGCTTTTCAGTACAGTCATCCGTGCAAGACAATCCGAAGTCCGGTATAATCCGGCATACAATGAACCCCAAAAAGGTTCTGTATCAGAAGAATTAATAATCAGTTGGTCCAATCCTGCAAGAGGTGATTCAAACCACATATAGGGATCCAACGTGTTTAATCTCAAAAGATAAGCACCTCCAAACATTCCACGTTTGTTATACCCATCACCAACACCTTCAGCAAGGGGGCAGTAAGCGGCATTGGTAGCCAGTAGAAGATCATTTTCCGTTTTGAAGAATGAACCCATGTCCAGGGAATTTTTATTCACAGTTTCCAGATAGCTATCAGAACAGGCTGAAAGAGCCAGGGCCATGATGAATAAGAATAATATTTTTTTCATTATAGTATTTTTGTTATTGGTTTGTTATTAAAATCCGATCTGTAGCCCGAAAGTATACGATCGTGGCATGACATAACCTCCATTATCTGTCCCACCGCTCGTTGGACTAGTGGAGATGAAACTCTCCGGATCTTTTCCCTTATACCCGGTAAAACAATATAGGTTGGATGCATTGGCATAGATCCGAAGACTTGAAACCCCTAATCGGGTACTCATTTTCTTTGGAAGGGTATAGCCCAACTGTACATCTTTAATTCGTAGGAAAGAACCATCTTCGATCCAAAAAGTGGAGATTTGATCGTTTTTATTAATATTGGTAGGATCTGCACGGACATAAGTGGTGGATGCATTTTCTAACGTCCAATGATTCTGACCGTACGATGCTAACTTGTTATGCTCCATATCCTGGGAATTCATGCTTGCCAAACTGGCTAATTTCTGATTATAAATGCTGAAATCACTGACTCCATACATAAAAACATTAAAATCGAAGTTTAGGTAAGAACAATCAAAACCAAACGAGTAGGTAAAACTGGGTATTGTTTTACCGATGATTGTCCTGTCAAGAGCAGTGACATCTCCATCACCATTTAAATCATCAAATCGGAGATCTCCCGGTTGAGGTATATTTAAGTTCTGTGTGGCATGCTTATATCCAATATATTGACCGGCAGCATTTTTTTGCCAGTTACCATCGGGTCCTTTTGCATAATTTGACTCATTCAACTGGATAATGCCATCTGAGACCCAACCATACAACGCACCAATGGAATTTCCTACGATATTACTGTTATTGCCGCTTGTAATACCGGTAACCAAATACTTGATTTCATTTTTAATCGTGGTAAAATTCGAATTAATCCCATAATTGAATTTACCGATATGATCCCGCCATTGCAAAGAAAGCTCAACTCCACGATTTTGAATACTCCCGGTATTATACCATGGTCTTGCAGAATCGTTGACCCTTGCAAATATGGCTGAAACAGGTAATTGTACCAACAAATTTTTGGTGTCTTTTACATAGTATTCTGCACTTGCCTGAAGTTTATTGCTAAACATATTTAGGTCTGCACCAAAATTAAGCATCTCAGACGACTCCCAGTGAATGTCCGTGGAGGCCATGGAGGTAAACCCATACCGGGCGGCCGCAATATGTTGATCGGTGCCAAAAACAGGTGAAAACATATTGGTACCAGTAATTAGGTCTAAGTATTGATAACCGCTTATACTCAAAGAGTTTCCTGTTTGACCCCAACCGACACGTACTTTAAGCATGTCAATTTCTTTGACATCTTTTAGAAAATCCTCATTCACTTTCCAGGCAACTGATGACGATGCAAAATTGCCTCTCCGGTAAGTAGGAGCAAAAACCGAAACACCATCCGAACGATATGATCCGGTAAAAAGATATTTCCCTTTATAATCATACATGAGCCTTCCAAGATACGACAACATGCGGTAATCTGAAGTCCCTCCATCAACATTTTTAGCATTTCCATTTGACAATGTGTTCAGTTGTGGAAAATCAAACCCGGTTGCTGCACCTGTAATGCTGTTACCTGATTTCTTTTGTACCTGGGAAACAACCATTGCCTGAATATTATGGACATCGTTAAATTTTTTATTGAATACCAGCTGGTTTTCCAGATTCAGGGTTATATTTTCTGAATAACCCTCACCTAATGAGGCAGGACCCGGTGCACGATTCCCTGTATATAATGGTATCCATTGTCTGCTCCTTGAATTGTTAACCTCCACTGAAGGAGTCACCTTATACATTAGCCAATCCGTAAAATCAATTTGCATATACACACTACTTCTCATGGAAGACGAATAACTGTTGTTACTGCACAATGCAACTGCAGCCAATGGACTTGCCTTATCATTACCCAGTGTGTTCACATATCTTGTACTACCCGCATTGACACCCTGATGGATAGTACCGGCATCATCGATCCAATAGGGAGTTTGACACGATTCGTAACCTCCTATATAATTAGAATTATAAACTTTCATTAACGGTGATTCATTCAAGTCCCAAACACTGGTCTGAACCTTCGATGCTATTGGGGATTCACCAATACTATAAGACAAGGTGGCATTCTCACCAAATTTCACATGTTTTCCAAGCTTAAAATCTGAATTCGCATGAAGCTGATAACGTTCGGAAGTTGTTTTAATAACCGTTCCATCTTCCTTCACATAACCCATTCCAACATTAAAGTTACTGTTCTCTCCTCCACCCGAAAGGGATATATTATAGTTCTGATTTGATCCGTTTTTAAACAGGTAATCCTGCCAGTTCGTTCCTTCTTGCCATCCGGCTCCGTAATATTTTTCACGAAAATATTGGTCATATTCAGGTTTGTCACCGTTTAGTGACTTATAAAAAGTTGAATACTGGTCGGCATTCATCATATCGTATTGTTTCGGAGCCAGGCTGATTCCCACATACGTGTTCAAATTTACCTGTATTTTCCCGGACTTTCCTCTTTTTGTGTTTACAATAACAACACCATTCGAACCGTTTGCTCCATAAATTGCGGCAGCAGAAGCATCTTTAAGCACCTGCATGCTTTCAATATCCTGTGGCTGAATTCCATTAATGTTTCCCACCATCACTCCATCGAGTATATAAATCGGATCGGAACCTGAATTTATAGAACCAACACCACGAATCCGAATGGTGGCACCACCACCGGGTGCCCCATTCTCGATCACCAACACGCCGGGAGCCTTACCCTGCAATGCCTGGGCTGCACTGGTCGAAGGATTTCTTGTCAATTCCTTGGCAGATACAACTGCTACCGACCCTGTTAAATCTGATCTCTTGACAGTTGCATAACCAATAGATACTACTTCGGACAATTGGGTTGAATTGGATTTAAGCGAAACATTAATAACCTTCCTATCCAAAACCGGAGTTTCCTGTTTTTCCATTCCGATATAAGTAAAAACTAAAATATCTTTGGGAGTGGCATTAATAGTGTACTTTCCATTAATATCCGATATGGTACCCCCAGTTTTACCTTTTACACTGACAGTACCTCCTATTAAAGGTTCTTTTTGATCACCATCAGTGATTACCCCGGTTATAGTCTGGGCAAATGACATCTGGCCACAAAAAAACAAAATGACTAGCAAACAACATCTTGCTAAATTTCGAAAGTGATTTTTCATATCGATATTTGAATTTAATATTTGTTCGTTTTTAAATATTTAAGAACTTTAGAATGAAGAAGGTAGATTATTGGTCTCATAAAATAGGACGATTGTAATATTTAAACAGATCTATTGTCTTATTTTATTATGCAAAGATAAAGGGTGGAATGTTTATAAAATCATATTATTTCATCTAAACATGATACTTTTTCGACAA
>CAIYOZ010000194.1 GCA_903927945.1 uncultured Bacteroidales bacterium
GTAATCCACCGTCAATCCATACCACTGTCTTTCCTTCTGAAGCAAGGGAGTGGGCTTCCTCGTTGGTTAAACTTTCGGCTTTCCCAAGTTTGACAGATATCTCCTGAAAACGTTTCAGGTTTTTCAGATTCTTAGGTGAGGTGATAATTGCCATTTTCTGTGACCTGCCTTCAGGCGTTTTCCCGATCTCAACAAGCTTGAGGCGGTCGGATTCTTTTTCCAGTTTTCCCCAATACTCAAGGAGTTGGGTGTAATTAGCCAGGAAATAGTCGTCACCGACTGTGTACTCACCGAACTTAGGTTCCGATATAGTACCTGCGGTAACAAAGTTTAAACTGAAAAACAGTGTAACCAATAAAAGGAAATAGTTTTTTTTCATTTTTTCTTATTTTATATTTTTTATATTCCGACAATCAGGTTAAATGCACGCAAAGTGCATTTTATACCCAAATGTTATCTGCATATTTGTATCCGTTCCCGGTGTTTATCAGTACCACTTTATCCGTATCGGAAATGATATTCTGAGCCTTTAGTTGCTTTGCCGCGGCCCAAAGGGAAGCACCTTCGGGTGCCGGAAACAGACCCTCGTAGCGTGAAATTTCGCTCAACGCTTCCAGGATATCTTCGTCATTTATTGATATAGCTGTTCCTTTGTAATCATGAAGAATACGTAATACTAATTTATCGGCATAAGGTTTTGGGACACGCAATCCGTTGGCTACAGTAAATCCACGGTCGATAGCATCTACCGTTAAACTGTTGCTATGGAATGCGCTCACCACACCATCACAATTAGTGGATTGTACGGCTACAATGCGTGGTCTCTTTTTACCGATCCAACCCAATGCTTCCAGTTCTTCAAAAGCTTTCCAGAAACCGATCAATCCGGTTCCACCACCTGTGGGGTAAAGTATTACATCGGGCAATTCCCAGTTAAACTGTTCTGCCAGTTCATAACCCATCGTTTTTTTACCTTCCAGACGGTAAGGTTCTTTCAAGGTGGATATATTGAAATATCCTTCTTTCTGACATAATTCTGCTACCAGTTTGCCACAATCTCCTATATTCCCGCCAATTTCGATCACCTTGGCTCCATAAAACCGGCATTCCTGTTTATGTTGCTCCGGTGTTTCAATGGGCATATATACCACCACTTCGATATCTGCTTTTGCACCGTAAGCTGCAAGTGCAACTCCGGCATTTCCGGCTGTGGGGATTGCCACTTTAGTTATTCCCAGCTCCCTGGCTTTCGAAATTGCAGCGCTCATGCCACGTGCTTTGAATGAGCCCGTTGAATTACCACCTTCATCTTTGATATACAATTCCGAAAAACCGAATGCTTTTCCCAAACGGTCAGCTTTCAACAACGGCGTTCCGCCTTCACCCAGGGTGACAATATTGGCTGGGTTTAAAACCGGTAAAAATTCCCCATAGCGCCACATCGTGAAAGGACGGTTTTTAATATCCTCCCTGGTGACTGTTGACCCCTTTAAATCATACCAGGCCAACAGGGACCCTTGACAAGTGGGATCAGTGCATACATTTTGAAGGATATTACCTTTATACTCTTTATTGCATTCTGCGCAAACTAAGTGGGAAAATTTACTTTGTGACATTCTGATTATTTATTTGAAAGTTCTTTGGATTCTTTTGTTCTTGTGGATTTTCTTGGTTCTTTGATTACCTGGCGAATATTAAGATCATATTTTTGACCTTTACTCAGGAAGAAAAATGGTCCGTTGGAGGCGGTAAAGTTTTCATTATTCCCATTGACATGTTTTTCACCACTGCCAATGATTGTTTTATAATCATATACTGCTACGTATGATTTACCGACTACTTCAAAAGTATCACGCTGAACAACAATGCCTGTGGATTCATCTAATCCGATGCCAATCAGTTTCGGGCTTTCTTTAATGACATTAATCAGGTCGAACTGACGGTTGCGACGAAGGATATGTTGGTCAATAACCGAGTTCTTAAGAAAACCAAGTCCTTGTGTATGATCGCCAATTGTAATCTGGGCTCCCGAGGTATCCCCTCTCCATAAAAATGAGCCCTGAATGCTGGCACCTGCGGAAGTTCCGGCAATGACCCCACCACGATTCAATACTTCCCAGAATGCCTGATGTGTTAATGTATTCAGGTACGAATCGGCAATTCTCCATTGACGGCCACCTTCGAAAAAAACACCTGTAGCATTTTTTAATTGGGCAATAAACTTTTCACTATTTGCCTCCTTAAGGTCATTTGTATGAAGCAACGTCACTCTTTTAATGTTCGTTTCCTTCTTGATTAAATCAACCGTTCTGGTTTCAACACCTGCTGAATCACCTGCAGCTGTGGTAACAACTACTATATTAGCATTCTGTACTCCACCGGCCAGTTCTGTGAACTTTGCCCATATATCGGCCGGAATCAATCCTCCTCCAATAATGATAAGCGAACCGTTTTCAGGGCCATGTTTTGTACCCGAAGATTTTATCTGAATGGGAGAAGAGGCAAAAGCATTCAATGCTATGATTGCCAGTAAGAGTGTTACAATATTTTTTTTCATTTTATTCAATTGTTGAGTGTTAATTTTCTTTCCTATAATCTAATTCAGGTTTGCCCGGTACAATCGGGGCATATTTAAATCCTTCGCCACGTGCCTTTTCAAATTCTTCTTTAATTGGAATTAACAGTGCAGGATTTGAGAACAAATCAATGGCAGTCAATGCAAATACTTTTGCGGCCACAATCGCTCCTTTAGTGCCAATTGAAGTGCCTCCTGCCGCTACATTTTGCCATGAATGACCTGGAGAGCCCGGAACAAATGTTGATGCTACAAACGAACCCACAGGCACATTCCAACTAACATCCCCCACATCACTTGATCCTGATTGGAGTTTACCAAATTCACTCTCCTTATAAGGAGTCACGTTCTTCACTTTTTCTATTTCCTTGGGCGAAGTATTTGTTGATTTGCCTATTTCATTGGCAAATGCCACTTCTTTTTCTGTCCACTGAACGCCTCCCACTTTTTCGAGATTTTTCTCTATGAGCCTGCTGAACGCTTTATTTGGTAAAACAGGATAAATAGCACCTGCCAGACGTTTTTTAGTGACTGTTGTTCCGGTGCCTAATGCTGCACCGTCTGCGGCATTGTCCACTCTTCCCAATATATCAAAAAGTTCGGGTATGCTTTTAGCCCTGACATAGTACGAAACTTCTGCATGAGCAGGTACTACATTCGGGGAAACTCCACCACCGTCGGTGATTACATAGTGAATGCGGGCATCCGAAACAATGTGTTCACGCAGTTGATTCACCATGTTATCGAATGCTTCCACGCCATCCAACGCTGACCTTCCCTTTTCAGGATTGGCAGCCGCATGTGCAGCTTTCCCGTGAAATTTGTACAGGATACTTATGCGTGCGAGGCTGGTTGAAGCATTGACAGCATTCTCCGAAGCGGGGTGCCAGTTCAGCACTGCATCCACATTTTTGAAGAATCCTTCTTGTGCGAAAAACACTTTACCGCCTCCACCTTCCTCGGCCGGAGTACCAAATACTTTTAGTGTTCCTTTTGCTCCGGTGGTTTCAATCCATTTTTTAATGGCCACAGCTCCTGCAATCGAGGCAGTTCCCAACAACTGATGACCGCATCCATGTCCGTTTCCGCCCGGCACGAGCACCTTTTCAAAAGGGACCGTATCCTGTGAAAGTCCGCTTAAGGCGTCAAATTCAGCCAGTATGCCGATAACGGGTAATCCACTGCCATAAGTTGCCACAAAGGCAGTAGGTATTCCTGCAACCCCTTTTTCAACCGTAAAGCCATTTGCCGTTAAATGGTTTTGTAGGGCCGTGCTGCTGTTTACTTCCAAAAAACCAAGTTCAGGTGCACTCCATATCTGTTTTTGCAATCTATTATAAGTGTCGAATGATTTATTTAAATAATCAATGGCGATACTTTCTTTGCTCGACTTACTCTGTTTTTTCTCAGCACCGGCACTGATTACTCCGGCACATATAATTAGCAATACTATATATTTTCTCATTTTTTTATGGATTTCAGGAAGAGCAAGTTAGTTTAGTTGCTCTTCCTATGGTGTGATTAAATTATTTATAAGCCACGTTTTGTTCCAGATCAGGATCGGCAACAATAGCGGAATACGGAATTGGGAATACCCAACGCCCGGGATCAGCAAACAAGGTGTTTAAAGCTCCAAATACTGTTGCTGCTCTACCTGTACGTACAATATCACTAAACCGGTGTCCTTCGAATGCTAATTCGTATCGACGCTCGTTTTCAATAGCTAATAAAACATCATTTGCTGTCGTAGTTCCTGAAGCAACGAAAGATGCAACATCCGACCGTGTTCTGATTGTATTTAAATCTATTATGGCATTTGTCAAATCAGGAGTTGCTTTTTTTACCCTTGCCTCGGCTCTGATTAAATACTGTTCGGATAACCGAAGAACATACAGTGAACTTGAACCATCCTGATTGGCATACTCTGTTGGTTCATATGCTCCTGTTGATAGCAGTTTAATAAGGCTTTTTCGAGCCCCACCTTTCGTAGGATCCAATAGTTGAGCAGCAAATCCCGGCTCTACAATGTAGTCAAGCCTACCTCCTTCACTCGCCGATAAAAGATAGGTATAAATCGGGTTTTTGTCCGAAGTACTAAATGACAACTCAAAAATTGATTCAGTCGATTTGAGTGTTGTATAGAATGTTGAGTAAGGTTTTACTAATTTAAACCCGGTAGAATTAGCGATTACCTTGGTTGCATATTCCTCTGCTTTATCCCAGTTTCCCGTGTATAAATAAAGTCGGGCTTTAAGTGCGTAAACTGAAAACCGGTTAGCACGATTTCTTACAATTGTTTCACTCAGTAACGTATCGGCAGCATTTAAATCAGCCAGTACCTGAATATACGTGTCCGCTAATGTGGCTCTCTTTATTCCGTTATCCTGAGTCGGAGACAAAGTAGGATTCGTAATCAGCGGTACTCCACCATAGGTTCTTCCTAAATCGAAATAGGTTAATGCCCGTAAAAAATAGGCTTCTCCCAGATATTGTTTTTTCGAGGCGGGTTTTATCACAATACTATTTAAAGCAGCTGTTTTACTGATGACGAAGTTTGCCCGATTGATGGCAGAAAATGCAGATGAATACCCGGCTCCACTTGTCGGGTCGAACGCACCCGAACCTGAAGCGGTGAGAGTGGGTATGATATTTCCCGGAGCTGTACTGCTCACCACATTATCTGCAATTACATTATGTGCAAGTTGATCTACACCAAAATATCCTTGTACACCATCATACACTCCTATCAAGGCAGCCAGCGATGATTTTTCATCAATAATAACCGAGGCATCCGAGATGGTTGTTTGGGGAACAGTGTCAAGTATCCCGTTGCAAGATACGCTTGCAAAAGCTATGGATGCTATGAATATATATTTCTTCATTTCTTTATTTTTTTATTATTATAATGTTATGTTTACACCAATAGATACTGATTTTGGTTGAGGTGGTGTTCCAAAGTCCATTCCCTGAACTAATGCCCGTGAATCACCGGCACCCACATTTACTTCAGGATCCGGTCCGCTGTATTTTGTCAATGTATAAAGATTTGTGGCAGTGACATATAAACGGGTTGCACTGATATGCAAATGAGCAAGAGCGCGTTTCGGGAAATTATAACCAACTGTGATGTCTCTCAGGCGTAAATAAGAACCATCTTCTATATAACGGCTTGATTGTTGGTCGTAATTAAATCCTCCATCGGCATTGACTGTTGATTTTGGTCGGGGCAAGACATTGGTATCCCCCGGTTTCTTCCAATAGTTCATGGAGCTTTCCAGGATTGAACGTGTCACACCTCTGGTACCACCCGATTCGAGAAACGAACTGGTATAATTATAAATTTTATTTCCATATTTATAATAGATATTGATATCCAGGTCAAATCCTATGTATGAGAAAGTGTTTTTCAAACTACCTTCTACTATTGGCCATGCATTTCCTACAATTTGTTTATCTGCAACAGTGATCTTACCGTCTTTATTCACATCCTGGTAAATAGCATCACCGGTTTGTGAATTCACCCCCAGGTATTTATATACCCACATGGAATAGAGCGGGAATCCCTGTTGAACCTGATAGGTTTGATAACTACTTGTTATAGGAGTATTTAGTTTTTCAACATTATTGACATTGTGCGAGATTGAAAAGTTTGTTTTCCATTCAAAATGCTTAGTTTTTATATTCACTGAGTTCAATGCGACTTCTATACCGCGGTTACTTATTTCACCAATATTCTTTGTGACGGATGAATACCCTGTTTTTGCAGGAACCGGATCGTCCAAGAGCAAATCACTGGTATATTTGTCATAATAGTTAACATCAAAGCTTAATCGTTCTTTCAGCAATTCACCTGTAAGTCCAACATTCCATTGACGGGTAGTTTCCCATTTCAAATTAGGGTTACCTAATTGGGAAGGTGATATTCCGGCAACACCATCATAATTGCTGCCACCACTCCACAGGCCTAAAGATGAAAAGTCATTGATACTTTGATTTCCTGAATAACCTAAACTGGCTTTCAGCTTGAGGTTTGTTACTACATCCGTTTTGGGGATGAATGACTCATTCGAAATGTTCCAGGCTGTACCCACGGAAGGGAAATAACCCCATTGATTGTTTACTCCAATTCGAGAGGAACCATCATAACGGATATTGGCATCGATACTGTAGCGGTTTCTATAGGAAAAGTTACCCCCAGCAAAATATGAAATCAATGCTGAAGAGGTGCCTGTGCTTGAAGCTGTTTGTACAGCAGCCGAAGCAATTCTCTTAAACTGATTACTTGGAAATACTGTACCGGTCAGACTTTCTTTCTCTATTGTGGTTGTTTGAGCAGAGTTTCCCAGGAAAAAGGCCAGATCACTTTCTTTAGCCAATGATAAATTGTAATTTAATACCTGTTCTTCGATTAAAGTTTGTTTGGCTGTTAAGATATCGGTAGCCTGGCCATTGGGTTGTCCATTTATTAAAAATGTATTCCAGTAAGTTTTTTCATGATAACTGTTGTAGTCATTGCTCCAGGATGATTTGAAGGATAAACCTTTTACAATATCCCATTTCAGGTAGACATTATTTACACTGCGAAGGCTATAAGCATGGTCATCTGAATTATTAAGGATTGCTTCCGGATTATCAAATGCGACCGGTTTATTGTAAGTTCCGTCTGCATTGTAAATAGGATAGAAAGTTGGTGTATGGAGGGCAGCCTGAAATAATCCGGCTGGACCATCCCCCACTGCAACAACCTGTCTGTCTACTTTCGAAAGGCTGTTACTGGTTCCGATTTTTATCTGTTTAGTAATAGAGTGGTCTAAATTTAATTGGAACGAATATCTGTCAAAATTTTCGAGTTTTAAGGTTGCTTGTTGCTTTTGGTACTCACCGCCCAGATAGAAGTTTGTTTTGGCATCACCGCCCGAAACGGATAAATTGTATTTCTGAAGTTGTGCTGTCCTGAAAACTTCATCCTGGCGATCATATGTTTTTTGATCTGCCGGATTTCCATAAGCTGCATAACCGGTAATGACTTCAGTTGTTGGTCTGAATGGCCTGGTAGCATAGGTCTTGCCATCATTAATCCAGCAATCATTTACAATTTGTGCATGCTCAGGTCCGGTGGTTAGTTTCCATAAATCGCCTGTTTTTGCAACCCCATATTCAGCCTGAAATTGTACTTTCGTCTTGCCATTTTTAGCTCCCCTTTTGGTTGTAATTAAGATTACACCATTGGCACCACGTGATCCGTACATGGCGGTGGCATTAGCATCTTTCAATACGGATACTGATTCAATGTCATCGGTGCTTAAATCGGAAAGAGGATTGGATACCTGTCCTCCAAGACCATGTGATTGAAGACTTTCACTGTTTATAAATACTCCATCCACCACATACAATGGATCGTTACCTGCATTAATGGAGGTAGCCCCGCGTAAGCGAACCAATACCTGAGTTCCAGGTACTCCCGAACTATTAGAGACTAATAACCCGGGGACTTGTCCTTGAAGTTTTTCTGAAATAGTGGTATAGTTTGCTTTAGCCAGATCATCAGACGATACAGTTGTAATGGCACTCGCCAATGCATTCTTCTTTGTCTGTTGGTAACCTACCACGACCACTTCGTTCAGTCTGTTCAGATCCTCCGTCAGGTAGATAGTCACCGGGTCAGCTTCATACACATCAATTTCCTGTGTTTTAAAGCCCACCGTGGAGACGTCTAAAGTGGCGGGAAGTGATTTTACTTTAAGAACAAAGTTGCCGTTAGTATCGGATGTTGTACCTGTTTTCTGGCCTTTAACCCGGATGGTGGCACCAATGACAGTGAGTTTGGAACTCTCCTCAAAGACTTTTCCTTTAAGTTCTATCTGCTGAGCAAAGACAGAGAGTGTGGTGAAAACTGCAAACAGGAACAGGATTCCTGTTTTGCATACGAGAAAGGTAGGAAACGTTTTGCCGTTTCCAAAAATAAATGGTAATTTTGCCATACAATTTTTGAATTGTAGCGGGCGTTCCCTCCATCAGTTTGCCGACGGAGAAGAGGAAACGTTCGCTTTTGTTTATAAATAATTATTGTTTTTCTTTTATTTAGAAGACAGAAACTTTTCTGCCAATTGATTTGTTTGTTCGGCCAAGTCCTGTTTGTCCAGGTTCAGGAATCCTTCCGCATGATTAAACTTCTGCCCATCCGTCAACACCCATTTCAGGAAATCCGACACCTCTTTGCGGGCAGTCTGTTGTGAGTAGATAAATCCGATTTTTTCTACCGGAATTGTTTCGACATGATTTTTCTCCAATACCTCAATCACATTGTCCAGGTTACCCGTCAGGATTTCTTTTGCCTCTTTTTAAGCTCCAGTGGCAATAAGGCAAGTCCTTGCTTCAGGGATCGGGAATTTACATCGTATAAATAACCCAAATTATTGTAGGTGATCCCGATAGAATCTTTTTTGACTGCTGAGAGCAAAAAGATATCATCGCCCAGTACTTTTTTCCCTTTAATATCCGAAGAAGCATGTCCAAAATATTGTGCCAGGGCGGTAGAAGCGCAAGCATGATTGTCCCGGGAATAAATGGTGGCTGCATATTTTTGTTTCTCTTTTGCACCGGGCTCATCATCATAATTAATCACCTCAAAGAAAAGTTTGTCAATATCTTTTCTGTTTAGCCCTTTTCTCGGTGTGGAAGTAAGGATCGGATTATGGGTATTGGTGACCGGAAGTAATGCATACCTTCCAGTATAGATAATTTCTTTATTCTCATTCAGCTCCTCTTTTGCCGGTTGATGGGCTATAATGTTTAGGTCTACGCTCCGGGTTGGAGTTGTTTTATTTCCCAATTGAATGTTAGCGGTCGGATGGATCTTTTGATACTCCGTAATCCATTTTTCAATTAATGGATAGGTAAATTTTGTTCCGCTGATTACGATAGGATCATTTGCAGAAGGATTTCCTGCAGCCAATGCGCTGGAAGAAATAAAGAATGCAAATAGCAGTTGATAAAAATAAGTTGTTTTCATATTCTTTTTTTTTAATGAATATATGTATGGCTCATTCAGACTCTATGTACTGAAAAAACGTTCAAAATAAAATAAATATAGAAGGGTATAATTGGGTCTCGTTTACTTTGAGTAATAACAGATCAAACGAGAACGTGGAGATTAACAGCATGTGCAACAACAGCACATTCGGTTGGAAGGGAAAGATGAGGGAGTGAAGTACGCAACAGGGAAAGTGATTTTATAAAAAGAAGAGTTCCTGACTCTACCGGGCTGTTCACTCCGATCCCCCTTTAAGAAGGTGGAGAGAGCGTTTTGTGCAATGTAATAAATACTTTTTTCCATTTTATACCTATTTTTAATCTATCTGTCTATTTAACCGTTCTAAGTCTTATAGTAAGTAAAGTTTCTTTCGACAATGCAAAAGTAAGTGAACTAAACAATACCAGAAATACCAATAATAGGGCATTTATATACCCTGTTTATGGTATATCGTCATTTATTTGCATTTCTAATGAACAATTCTTCAAAAGTGTTACTTATGGATGTTTAATTAAATAGTATATTCCGATTGATCATAAGGATTCAATTTCAATTCCATGAATATATTGCAACGGGTATGAACCGCTTGTTTTTGGTCAATACTAGCAAGCGATATTTCTTTAAAACCCAGTTTCCGGTACAACGAGATGGAAGCAGCCATTTTTGTATTCCCTTCGAGCACTACCCGAGAGAAACAACGTTCTCGTGCTTTTTCGAGAAGTGCAATGCCTAGCAAGCACCCAATACCGTTCCCTCTGGCTTGGTTATCAACTGCCATTTTAGCCAGTTCACAAGTAAATATATCCTGTACTATCAATGCACAAGTACCTACCGGTTCTCCGTTTAACAGGGCAATAAATATATTCCCACCCTTATCTAAAATATATTTTTGAGGATCACTCAAAACCTTTATATCCGATTCCTCCAACCAAAAATGGGTTGAAATCCAATCTTCGTTAATCCTTTTAAAATCCTTGGCATAAGCCATGTCATGTGTTCTCACAATTATTTCTACACTCATTTTATGAATTTATTGATATTTTATTGGAGGAATGAATGAATTTGAATGATAGAAACTTATCACGATTAGCCTATCCAAAAAATGAAAACAGGAAAATTAAATTCCCAAGCCATCATAAAAAGAACTGACAATAGCTTTCTGTTGCAGAATGCGTGATCCGGGAGGGACACTGTTTGTTAACCATACATTGCCACCAATTATAGAATCTTTTCCAATAGTGATGCGACCTAAGATATTTGCATTTGCATAAACCACCACATTATCCTTAAGGATGGGGTGCCTGTGAACATTGAGTGGATTTTTCTCTACTTCGAGCGAAAAGCGTTTGGCCCCCAGTGTCACTCCTTGATACAAACGTACATGATCACCTATAATGGTTGTTTGACCAATCACGACCCCAGTCCCGTGATCAATACTGAAATATTCACCGATTTTTGCTCCGGGATGAATATCAATACCGGTTTCGGAATGTGCCAGTTCAGTGATAACCCGAGGAATTACCGGGACCCCAAGTTTCAACAATTCATGCGCAAATCGATAATTTAATACAGCCCTGATAGTCGGATAGCAAAAAATCACTTCACCATAACTTTGTACTGCCGGATCTCCATCAAAGGTGGCTTTAATGTCGGTGGATAATATACGTTTCAATTCTGGAATCCTGTTGATCAATCTCAAGGTCAGTTCTGAGGCATTTTCTTTCGAATCTTCGTTTTTGGGGTTGATAGTATTAAAACAAAGACCGTTATAAATCTGCTCTTTCAACAAATTATACAAGCGTTCGATATTTAATCCTAAATGAAATTCCACTGCATTTGCACCAATGGCATTACCAAAATATCCTGGAAAAACTATTGCTCTGAATAATTCCACTACTTCCTGCAATTTCACCAACGAAGGAAGTGGTTTGTCATGTTGAGGAATATACTGGTATTCAGGATGACTATTCAGAGTCAAAAAAGCAATGTTTTTTTGTAGAATTTTTACGGCTTCTGGTTTCATAATTAGCTGGGGATTATAATACTCTCGTTTGGCAATCAATATTGCAGTTGAACTGTTATTGTTCCATCATTAGGTAGCCCGTGATCGAGGGGATTTTGTAACATACTGACTATTTTTACCAGGATTCATGTAATTAATTATTTGTTACAAAGTTCGATATTGGCTGTCGATTCTGAAATACCATTAGTTAGGCATTTTTATACCTTGTTTGTGGTATAGTATGGTTCATTTATCATATCAGTCAATGAATTAATTTCAAAGACTTTACTCAAAGTAAATAAAAAAAGGTAGAAAACCTAAGTTCTCTACCTTTTTTTAGAAAGTTCAATCCGTTATAGCGACATCCCTTCGTACACCGCCGATTCGGAGTAGGGCACCATGTTCCCTTCAAAAGTCAGTTCTCCGGGACTCAGTCCTGACAACATAGCCGTGGCACGCCCGGAAGAATCAATCGAAAAATGCAGGTCGTAAATGCCAATGGGGGTCATCACGTTTATGCTCAGGTAAAAAGTCTTTTGTTTTGTATTCTCTTTTAAGACCCAACGGGTAATTTTTCCCTTGGCAGTGACACCTCCTACGCCATTGGCCCCTACCCTGTAATCCGAACCGATCTGAATGATGGCTGTTGTTGAATCCACTGCCACGAAATTAATATTGGAGTTTACTAAAAAGCGATGACCATATTTGTTTTGAAGATAATCAGCCTCGAGTACAAAATCCCTGTTTTCAAGCATTTCCTTGTTCAACTGGTACTGTTTTTCCTGTTCTGCCTTCCTTTTCTCTTTTTTAGTCATAGGAAAGCCTGGAACTGACTGAGCAAATAAAGCACCTGCCGACATTGCCAGTACTAACATAAAAATGATCCTTTTCATATCTTTTCCTTTTTTTGTCTTCAGTTGTTCAACGCAAGATGTGTTCCACACTTCGCGGATTTAATAATCTTTTAGTATTCACGGGATAAAAATAATCGATTTTAACCATCCAATTTTACCACATAGAATACATAGTCACATAGTAACACATAGTGAATGAAATGAATAGATGTCAGAATTAAAACTATGTTTTCTTTAATATTAATCTATGTGATACTATGTGTTTTTGCTATGTGATCTATGTGTTTTGTTTTGGCTGGACAGGTTTCGAGTTTCCTGGACAGGATAGTTAACAAAGTCCCAATCGGAGGGTTGTCTGAAATAATCGTATGCCAGGCGATTTGCCGTCCATTCAGTCCGGACATGCATGTGAATATGATTCTTGTCGAACGACGTCCTGAAAGCACTCCAGAGACTCGCAGGGGCAATCAGTATCCAGAAGTATAGCATCCCCTGTTGGCGGCTCTGCAGGACATGTCCGAATTCATGCCTCAACAAACCCATGTTGCCGATTTGTTCCTTTCCCACAAAGATCCCGATCCCCGGCAAGGTGAAAGCAGAACCCCTGTTGAACCGGCGTATATTCAATGGGTATATCCTGATTCCTTCAAACCTTTTAATATCATTCATAGAACTCATTTATTTCATTCCAATAAGTTTTAAACTGCTTTCCTGAATAATTGAATTCTAGTTATTTATAGTCATTTTGGGAATTATGTCACCCCGGTAATAATATCGGTTATTCACCATTTTTTGTATCGTATGCCAATGATCCTGCCTGCTCCAGATGGAGGCTATCGAATAGAGGATAAGTGACGGCGTTAAAACAGCACCTGTGTTGGTAATAATAGCTAAAAGTCCATTTATGGAGAATATATCGACCACCAGGACCCCAAGCGTGGCAGCTAATCCGATGCAACTTATGCCTGTTAAAACGAATATTATTCGTCCCTTTGATTTCTCTCCGTTCCTGAATTGAAACATACCGGGTATTGATTCATGTTCCTTTCTCGCTTCTTCAAAGACTAATTTCCGTCGTAAATTTTTTACTTCCTTCGATACCGGCAATTCTCTTCCTTCCAGTTCCGCTTTTGCAAATACCAGAGTATGCAAACTGTCCACCCGGATTCGGAGCGAATCGCCCGAACTATCTTCAAGCGTCCCTTTCACCAGGGTATTACTTTGCACCCTGTAAATCTCAATCTCCGTATTTTGTGACTTTATCTGAACTAAAAATATCAGAAATAAAGACAGCAGAAGTACTTTCTTCATGTTTCCTTTTTCTATTTTCCCCTAGTCATATAAACACATACATTATAACCAATAATCCCTCATGTCTCTTCATGAATTGGAATGAGACAAAGAAATAGATTTAACAACTAACGGATGAAAACTATGATTTGTTTGCCTCCTTTAGTTTTTCCGAAAGCATTTCTCCGCCTGTAGCAAAGCTTTCGGCAGGTAATTCATGAAACATGATGGTGATGACGTCTTTCGGAATCCCTGTAATCCGATGCATCTCATCAGTGATGACTCTTGACATTTCTGTCTTCTTCTCAACTGATTGTGGTAATATTGTGATTTGGACGATTGGCATGTTAACTCCTATATTAAATTATTGATCAATTAATTTCCTCTTTTAGGAAATACTTACTGAATTCAGTGCGAGATATGCATTGGGATAACTTCTGCACCAAATAACGTAGTATAGATGCCTATAAGCGTTATAATAATTCCCAACAAGCTTAATATTTTCCCTAATATGGTCATCTTAATCATGAAAAAACTATTCTCAATGTCTAATTTTACCTTTTCTCCATTTCTGTTTTTATAATAATCCTCCGATGTCAAATATGTCCATATCCCAGAGATAAGTATCCCTAAACCAATGGTAATGAATGCATCAAAATTCCTTACTATCATTTTTAATTCTATTAATCCGGCTACTCCCCATGTAACCAATAATATGGATACAATTAAATAAACCGGAACCAAAATGCCTTTCCCCTTATAAATGATCATCATAATTTTGAATTTTTATTTTTTGTATTTTGTTTATTCCTTGATACTTAAAAGAATCAAGCGATTTTCACTTTTTTATCATTCCGCATTCTTAAAGAACCTGTTCCATCGAATCCTACCACTGAACTACCCTTTATCCTTATCCAACGACTACCTCACCCTAACGGGATGGCCTACGACATGATCTTCGCCTACAAACCCCAATACCGAATATGTGAAGATTATAGCCCATCAGCAAGTAATAATCCCGAGGATAGTAAAGATCCTGGTTGGTTTATCGTTAATATAAAATTAGTAAGCTTTTATGGAAGAAGAAGGCACAACCCGAAGGACATAAACCATATTATCAATGATAGTATAAATGACGGTCATTTTTTTATAGTTCAACCGCATTATATTAGAACCATATTGAAAAAAGTATTTGTGTGTCTGAATTGAAAATGTATCGGCGTTTGTTTTCAATTTCTTTATTTCATCTAACAACCCTTGCACATATTTAAAAGCAGTTACTGGTGCTTCGTACTGAAACATAATGGCATCAGATAAATTCTGAATATCTTTGTTTGCTTGTTCTGAAATAACAATTTCAAATTGTGTCATTTCAGAACTTCAGCTTAAGATTCGTACCATAATGATTATTCAGTTTCTCTTCTACTTTAGAAAACACTTCCTCAATGCTATATGTCTTTTCTCCGTCAATAAGGGGGTATTCAATTTTTGCCACTTTGGGGTGTCTTTTAACTTCCTCGAGCAAGCGTCGTCCAGTTGGTGAATCTATATTAATTCGTACATTTATAGTTTGCATAGCATATTGATTATTTTGTTGATACAAAGATATAAATTATTTACCGGTTAAAATGTTCAATCTTGAATGATGGATATATATTAATTCAGTTATGACAACTGACAAAATTGAACAATAAAAACATCTTTCTCTTTTTATCTTTCCGCATTCTTAAAGAACCTGTTCCACCGAATCCTCCCACTGAACCACCCTTTATCTTTGTCCAACGACAGCCACACCATGACGGGACGTCCTACCACATGATCTTCAGGCACAAATCCCCAGAAGCGTGAATCGGCGGACATGTGACGGTTATCGCCCATCATCCAGTAATAATCCATCCGGAAAGTATAAGTCTTGGTTGGCTTCCCGTTAATGTAGTAAACACCCTCTTTTACCTCCAGCTTGTTATTTTCGTAAATCCTGATAATGCGTTCGTAGATCGGATAATTATAGGCATTGAGCGCCAGGGTCGCTCCTTTTTTGGGTATCCAGAGAGGACCGTAGTTATCGCGTGTCCAGCTTTTATGACCACCCAGGGGAAACACATCCGCCTGTGGGGAAGTTTCAATGCTGATTTTAGTGACACCTGGCATCTTTTGAATTTCACTGTAACTTTTTTCATTCAACGGAAAATGATACACCGGCAACTTGGGATCGAATCCCAGCTTGATCAGGTGTTCTGCCTTTTGTGCCAAATCCCGTTCCGGTTCCCCGGCCTTCAACACCAATGAATCATCCACCAGGCTTATTCCCAGTTTATCGGTCACATCCCTGCCCAGGAGCGTTCCATCGGTCTGAACCAGATAATTGTATTGAATCCCCGGAATCTTCTTCTCCCGTTGCCCATTCACGTACACCTGATTATCCTTGATCTGCAGCCAATCACCGGCAATAGCCACGCAACGCTTCACGAAGTTCTCCCGACGATCAACCGGATAATACACTTTCTCGCCAAAGAAATCTTTGCGGTTATTCACCAGCTCTTTCCCGTAGACATAACACAACGTGTAATAATCGGGATTCGTCACATTCACCGTCACCGTATCCCCTGCCGGAAAATTAAACACCACGATATCATCCCGTTTAATGCTGTCGAATCCTTTCATCCGGTGATACGCCCATTGCGGATGTTCAATATATGATTTGCAATTCAGCAACGGGATAGTATGCTGAACCAACGGGAATGACAGGGGCGTATTCGGTATCCGCGGACCATAACTGGCCTTGCTCACAAACAGGAAATCACCCACCAGCAGGCTCTTTTCAAGCGAAGAACTGGGTATCTGATAATTCTGAAACAGAAAAGTATTGATAAAATACACCGCCACCAGTGCAAAAACAATGGCATCCACCCAGCCCATAAAGCTTCGCAGCTCCTTGTTTTTAGACGTTTTCCACCAGGTCCAGGGGATATACCGTGTAATGAAAGCATCCATGATAAGTGGCAGCAGCAATAGCCACCAGTAATTGCCCACCCACACGATAAATAAAATGTAAATCACACTCCACACCGAGCTCTTGATCCATTGCTTCAGTGGTTGTTGAAAACGGGTTGCTTGTTGTACAGCATTCATTTGATAATGTATTTTGATTTAATTTAAATTCTCATATAAGTTGGATAGTCAACCGGGTAACTCATACTCCGCACCAAAAGTACAAACTATTTTTAACACAACAATTATTTCACCTGATTATTTCATTAAAATGGAAAAGGGTTATTCATGCAGCGAATTAAAAGAAGAAAAAAAGTATTGAAGATCCTGGGATTCTCCTGCCTACCTCCTGCGAACCTCCTAGGTAATTCATGGGAGAGTCTTTATATAATACATACATAACACATAGATAATACATATATATTACATAGTAAAGACATATCTATATAGGTATGTCTTGTCTATGTATCTCGGTTGTTTTACTTATCTATTTTTAAAATTATTTATAAAGCCCCTCCCATGAATTACCTAGGAGGTTCGCAGGAGGAAGACTAGTCGGTAGCAGGCAGTTGGCAGTAGGGAATAGATAGCCGGAAGGTCAAACCAATCAACCAGTCAACTTAATCAACTTCATCAACCAATTAACCAATCAACGAAACAACCGGACGCAAAGAAGGCTGCCTCACCAGGAGACAGCCTTCTTTTTGTAATATTACCTGAAATTATTTAGCAGGTGCCATGACCACTTCGAGCACATTCCCCGTGGAAACGATGCTTTTCAGGGTGGATTGAATCAGTTCGGGAGTCAACGCTTCCACTGAGGGTTTATAATCATCCACCAGATTCAGCTTGTCCTTGTAATAACGTTCGATGGCACTTTGCCAGAAGCCGTTTTCAGCTACATCTTCCGAGTACTTTTTCAACATGTTTTCTTTTACCTTCTGTACATCATCAACACGGGGACCCTTGGTCAGGATTTCATCGATTTCCGAATAGATGATGGAAATCAACTTAGCCTGTTTTACGGGGTCGCAATCGAATTGCATCAACAGGGTGGCTTCATTGATCGGGGTATTGTTCAGGCTGCCACGAACTCCCACGCCATATGATCCGCCTTCCTTTTCACGGATGCTTTCGGTGTACCGGATGGTCAGGATATTGCCGATGGCGGTCATTACTGTCCGGTTCTGCATATTGAAAGGCATTGGGACATGGTACAATACAAAATTGGAAGCTTTATTGACCTTCATCTCTTTGGTAAAATGATTATCGACCTTACCCTCCGGTTTGCGGACATTGTTGTCGGTAAACTTCTCGGAGCCTGCTTTCGATTTGAGCCCGCCCAGGTAGGTCAATATGGCTTTTTTCATGGTTGGATTGGCAGGATCGATATTCCCGGTAAAGGAAAAGGTGAATTCAGCGGGTGTTGCAAAACGCTCTTTATAGATAGCCAACGCTTTATCCTGATCGATCAGGTCGAGCGTTTTCAGGCTCATGATCACGGTACGCGGGTTGTGATTGGTGATCATGATGTTCACCGAGTCGGAGAATGCCTTACGCGGATCACTGGCAACGTTGCCCAGGCTGGCCCGGTAAGAATTTATCAATGCTTTGTAGGCGTTGTCATCCCTGCGCGGAGCGGTGAAGTTAAGATACACCAGTTGGAGCATGGTTTCAAAGTCATTCACCGAGGAATTACCGTTCATTCCCTGGTCGTAGCCTCCTATGGAAGGATTCACAGAAGCAATTTTACCCGTGAGTATCTTGCTTAAGTCTATAGAAGTAAATCCATCCAGGCCATTATTCGATACAATCGAGGCAGCCAGTGTACCTGAAGGAAGATCGGCAACGTTGGACACCTTGGAAAGACCTCCTTCACTGAAAGCATTCAGCAGGATTTCATCCTTTTTGAAGGTAGTGGGTTTAAGAACTACCTTCACCCCGTTACTCAGGGTCCATTCGGTTGTTCCGAGTATCTTGTTTTCTGTGGTTTTAATGATCTTACCGGGTGCGGGAGGTGTCTTGATCAAGGGTTTGTTCATGGTTTCGTCTACTTTTGCCGCCAAGGGCGCTACCTTAGATTTATCGATGGCAGCCCGTATCTGCTCCTCGGAAGGAATCTTCACAGCTTCCTTGTCGGGAGCCATGATGGATACGATCATGTTGGTGTCGGTGACATATGATTTTGCCACCGCGTTGATCATTTCCAGTTTGAGCTGAGGCAACATGCCTTGCAGGGTCTTGTATTCCCATTCGATCCCCGGGATAGGCTCCTGGTTCAGGAAATTGCGCACGTATTCTTCTACCAGGTCATTGTTCTTCTGGTTGTCGCGTTCGTTGTAAGCTTTCTCTATATTCTTTATAAAATCCGTTTTGGCGCGTTCCAGTTCAGCGTTCGTGAAACCGAATCGTTTTACTTTTTCAGCCTCCAGCAGGATGGCATTCAACCCTTGCAACTCCTGGCCTTCCTTGGGGATAGCCAGCATCTGGAAAGCATCTTCCGATTTAACCAGTTCGCCGTAGTTGGCATAAGCAGCCACGAAAGGTGCATCGGCCTGTTGGGTGATTTCCTCGAAACGGTAACCGATCATCATGGATATCAGGTTGTTGATCGTACTGGTGACATACCCGCGGATCGACAATTTAACATCATCGGGTAGCTTGTCGTGTTTATATTCCAGTTCAATGCGGGTCATACGGGCTTCCTTGTCCTTGACCACGGAAACAATTGGTTTCTGGTTGTTGCTGATTGGGTAAATGGTTCGTTCAGCCTCATTCGTTTGTTTGGGGATATCTTTGAAGATGGATTTGATTTTAGCCTCCACCTTGTCCACATCAATATCACCGACAATCAGGATAGCCTGCAGATCAGGATGGTACCATTTCTTGTAGAAGTCACGGATCGTTTTATGATTAAAATTATTGATGATCGCTGTATCGCCAATCACATCGCGGATAGCATATTTCGACCCCGGATATTTCAGCTTGTTCGATTCTTTCCACATACGCCTGTCAGCACCTGCACCGGTACGCCATTCTTCACGGATCACGCCGCGTTCAGCATCAATCTCACTGTCTTCCAAGGAAATGAAACTCGACCAGTCATGAAGTACCAGCAATGAACTGTCCACGGTGCCATCGCGCTCGGTAGGCACATCCGACAGGTTGTACACCGTTTCGTCCAACGAGGTATGGGCGTTGATATCGGCACCGAACTTGACCCCTATTTTTTCGAGGTATTCGATAATGCCTTTACCCGGGAAATTCTTCGTGCCATTGAAAGCCATATGTTCCAGGAAGTGTGCCAATCCGTTCTGATCATCATTCTCGAGGATAGCCCCTACGTTTTGAGCGATGTAGAAATCGGCTCGGTGTTTGGGTTCCTTGTTGGAACGAATGTAGTAGGTCAGGCCGTTATCCAGCTTTCCGTACCGTACTTTCGGATCCACGGGCAGGGGTTCAAGCTGCTGGGCAGCCAGGCTTACTGCAAAGAGCAGCATCAGACAAAATGGAATCAATCGAATGAGAGGTAGTTTCATAATTGAGTTATTAGTGGATTATTTTACTCGAAAATCGTTAAATACGGATATGTTAAATGAGTTGCAAAGGAAAGTATTATTTTCCAATTAACAAAATTACAGCAATGAATTAGGTTAATAATTCAATCATTTCATAACAGGTTGAAATACTCTGACCATATAGCAATCGAAAAACAGCGATGTTTTGCAGTCAATAGGATAGAAAATTGTATTTTTGCAATTCACTAAATGAAAACACGATGTCAGAAGAATTGTTCATAGAGGCAGGTGCCGGAAAGAAAGAAACCTACGAATCGTTATTGCCGCAACTGGCAGCCTTGATAGAAGGGGAACCTGATCTTACGGCTAACCTGGCTAATCTGAGTGCAGCCCTGAAAGAGGCATTTGGTTGGTGGTGGGTAGGCTTTTATTGGGTAAAAGAGAATGAATTAGTGCTTGCACCCTTTCAGGGACCCATAGCCTGTACCCGGATAGCCAAGGGGAAAGGAGTTTGCGGAACGGCCTGGAATGAGGAGAAGAGTCTCCGGGTGCCTGATGTGAACGTTTTTAAGGGTCATATCGCCTGTAGCGGCAGTTCCGTGGCAGAGATAGTGGTTCCGGTGTTTGACGGGCTCCATCGGGTCGTTGGGGTGCTTGACGTGGACAGCGAACTATACGACGTTCTGGACGAGACGGATGTATATTATTTAGAGCTAGTAAGCCAACTGATTACAAGGCTATTAAAATAAAAAATGCCATTCCCGCGGAATGACATTTTTATATCCTGATCCCAGTTAATTCAGGGCTTCCATATTTTCTTTATTCTCTATGCTCTTGGCACCGGACGCATACAAGCTTTCAATCCGGTTGGCATAACGTTCCTCTACCTTAACCCGCATGATCTTCATGGTGCTGTTCACTAACCCGTTCTGTTCGGTAAAAGGCTCGCCAATGACGGCAACCGCAGCAGGCAGCCAGCGTTCCGGAAACATACCTTCGTACTTGCCACCTTTTTTGTACTCATTTATTTCAGACTGCAATTTATTCAGGGCAAGTATTTTTGCTTCTTCAGAACTCCAGTCGACCTGCGGTTTCTTTTGTAGTGCGTATCTTTTCATGGCCTCCTTGTTCGGCACTATCAATGCGGTCGTATACGGGTTCTGGTTGTTGTAAAGCACTACCTGATCGATATAACTTGAATTATCGGCCAATGATTCTTCGATACCTTCCGGGCTGTATTTTTCCCCGTCCCCTGAGATGAGCAGGCTCTTAAACCTTCCCACGACATACAGGAAACCGTCATTGTCCATATAACCCATATCACCGGTATGCAGCCAGCCATCAATCACCGTTTCGGCAGTGGATTTCTCGTTTTTATAATAGCCTGCCATCACGTTCTCCCCGTGAATGATAATTTCACCTTTTTCGAGAGGCGGGAGTTCAGTACCGTTGGCATCACATATTTTGAGTAACATGTCCTTTACCAGATATCCGGATGATCCCAGTTTGTGTTTCTTCAATCCATTGGAGGAAATAATGGGGGTCGCCTCCGAAAGTCCATACCCCTGAAACATGGGCATCCCAATGGCATAGTAGAATCGTTGAAGATCGATGTCGAGCAGGGCACCTCCTCCGACAAAGAAATCAAGTTTACCACCCAGGCCTTCCCTTACCTTCGAGAAGATAAGTTTGTCGAACAACAGGAGCAGTGGCTTTTTCAGAAACTGCAACCCGCCACCCTTGTTGTAACCTTCCTTATTATAGGAATAGGATAGTTTAAGAGCTGCCTGAAACAACCAGTTAATAGCCTTTCCCTGGGAACGTATGCTGCTTTCTATGTTTTTACGAAAGCTCTTCGCCAAAGCAGGCACGCTCAACAAGAGGTTTGGTTGGAGTTCTTTAATATTTAACGGAATATTTTTCAGGGTTTCCATGGCCGTTTTACCGCTTTGCACAGTTCCTACGCTGGCACCCGAGGCCATAAAGCTATAGAAACCGGCCACATGGGCAAAACAATGATCGAGGGGTAGAATGAGAAGGGTCCGGTACGTGGTGGGAATGTTCATCAGACTGAGTGCCTGCTCTACATTCGCTGTGTAGTTCCTGTGCGTGAGCATGATTCCTTTCGGATCAGCGGTTGTACCGGAAGTATAACTTATATTGGCCAGATCATTTGGTTTAACTGCTTTGCCCCTTTCAACTACTAAGTCTGGATTGGTCTGGATAAATTGCGTTCCTTCTTCCTGTAATTCCCGCAGACTGATTTCATTGGGTTGATAAGCTGCCTGTTCGTCAAAAACAATTATTTTCTTTATCAACGGCAATGAACCGATGATTGCCCTAATCTTCTTTAATTGACCTCCTGAGACAAGGATATAATGTGATTCAGAATGAACCAACCTGAATATCAAATCATTGCTTTCTTCCAACTTAATGGATAGGGGAACATTTACAGCCCCCACATGCAGGATTGCCAATTCTCCTATTATCCAGGCGTTTCTTCCTTCTGATAATAATGCCACTTTTTCGCCTGCCTTTACACCCATTGAAAGTAGTCCGGCTGCCAGCAGATGAGTTAGTCTTTTTGTCTCAAGATAAGTGGTAGGAGTAAATTCGCTTGCGATTTTTTCCCAAAGGAAGGGTAAGCGAGCATATTTATCCACGCTTTGGTTAAACAAATCAATGATAGTAGGTTTCATAATAGTATTTCATTTTTTAGAAAAAACGAATGTAAAGATAATTATTTTTTAGTTAATGATCTTATTCGTTTGTGTTTTGACCATCAAAAAAACGATAGAGCCTACAAAAATGCAGGCTCTATCGTTGATTTATTATTTTCTTAAAGTTTTCCGAAGAAGAAATCGCAGCGACGATTCGGACGGTATTTAATGCGTGGTTCAATCACTTTCCCTTTTCCATTAGCGATAATATGATCAAACGGTATTTTCCACACATTCACCATTTCAGCTTTTACCCGGTCCGAACGACGTTGACTCAGCAAATTGTTGTACGGGTTGTTGCCCAAATAATCGCAATAACCACGCACCTCAACGTACAGGTTTGGATCAGCCTTCATTTTAGTTGCAATTTTACTGATCGCTACTAAGGCATTATCGTCCAGGTCGATTCTATCGAAGTCAAAATAAACTGCAGGAATATCTTCGCCAACTACTGTTGTAGTGGCATTATTTGCCGGAATCTTTAAGGCCCTTCCCCAGAAATCAACGGGCGTGTTTTGAGGTGTGTTAGGCTCTAAATCGCGGACATCAGGGACACCATCACCATCTGAATCGGGTCCATCATTTGACAGTAGATTTTCAAGCCTGGCCACTCTGGGCATCAAGCTGTCCACTTTAGTTCCAATGGAATCAACTTTTCCTTTTAGTTTATCTAATTTTTTATCCAGCTTTTGGGCTAAGAGCAACCCTTCATCCGGTTGATAAACGTCCCAGACAATATTACGTAAATGAGGTTTATTATTGGCATTGAATTTATAACGCAAGAACAAAGTACCTGCTGCAATAAAATCATTCGTCACACCATCCCAGTTCAAATTCGTTACTCCTTCCAGGTTATCTTTCGTGTAGGCACGATAATGAATTTTTGCACCGACAGCAAGGGGTTTTGAGAAATTATATTCAACTGATAAAGTAACGGGCACCGAACCGGCTAATCCATATTTCATTGATTGTTGAGTTTGTGCCAATAGGATAGGTCTTATCTGACCATTATATTTTTGATCCACATAGGTGTCGCTTGGAAGAACAGGTGAACCATCCGCATATCTCACATTAAAGGTATACCTGGCAAATCCAACCCCTATGGACCCATTTACATAAAACTTAGAGCGGGTTCTTGGAAATATCCATCGTGTAAAATTGATGGTAGCATTAAAATCAGAAGTGGACAAATCAGTATTAATGGATATTGGTGCCGGACTATTGGTATTGGCTCTCAGTGGGAAAAAGTAATAATCGAGTGATAATCCCCAGATAGGAGTCATGGCATATTCCAGCGTTCCGCCAAAGGTTATATTTCTAAAAGAAGTAGGGAAAAGATTCGTCAAATTCTGGTTTATATCGCCATCAAAATAATTATACCCGTATTCGGGTGTAATCGACCATCTTGAAAAACCTTTATTTTCAGAATGAGCCGTTATAAAAATGAATGATGTAATAATAAACAATAAAAATCTCTTCATGCAGTAAGAAAGATTAAAACTCAGAATAGAACAAATTCACATCGCTGAAGTCATAAAAAAATAAGGGTCAAAGTTAAGAATATATTTGAATTTACAATATTTTACTGAATCTCTTTCTTGTTACATTTTATTACAGTCTTATCTATTCTAAAATATATTACATTAATTAGCTGTATATTAAAGCTGATACTCTTTAGTAATAAATTTATTATAAATTAGACTGACTGGTTTAATAATATTGAAAAACCATAAATCATGTTAATAACAAATTTTCATTTTTATAATATTAACAACAAGCCATAAATGGACAGGACTATTTCACAATTTGAACTCTTTTAGTAGCTTCCATAGTTGAATTTCGCACCTCTACCCTATCCACAACCCGTTGAGCCAGCTCTTTAAATGCTATTGACATCACAGTATCTTCATCATAGGCAACCGGCTTACCCGCATCTCCGCATTCCCGGATACTTTGCACCAGTGGGATTTGCCCTAAAAGTGGGATATTGAGTTCCTCGGCCAACCTTTTACCGCCCTCTTTCCCGAATATATAATACTTATTCTGCGGAAGTTCAGCCGGAGTAAACCACGCCATATTCTCCACAAGTCCAAGTACCGGGACATTCACTTTGTCACCCATATACATATTTATTCCTTTGCGGGCATCGGCAAGGGCAACTTCCTGCGGTGTTGACACGATGACAACTCCTGTTATACTCATTGTCTGCACCAGGGTTAAGTGGATGTCTCCTGTGCCCGGTGGTAAATCCATGACAAAATAATCGAGTTCACCCCAATCAGCATCGGTGATCAGTTGTTTCAACGCATTGCTCGCTACCGGGCCCCGCCATACCAAGGCATTCTGAGCATCCACAAAGAATCCAATGGACAATAGTTTAACACCGTATTTTTCAATTGGTATGATCGTATGTTTCCCTTCAATTTCAATAATTTCGGGGTGTGCATCCTCCACTCCAAACATTTTAGGAATAGAAGGCCCATGGATATCAGCATCCAGAAGTCCTACTTTATAACCAAGAGCAGCTAAAGCAACAGCTAAATTGGATGATATTGTTGATTTACCGACTCCCCCTTTACCCGAGGAGACAGCAATTATATTTTTTACATTGGGTAAAATAGGTGTTGGTTTTGGCTTAGGGGCTTCCTTGGCAATAATGCCTATATTTCCTTTTATTTCAACCTGTTCGCCTATATAGGTCAGGATAGCTTGTTCGGCAGCCTTCACCACGGATTTAGAAAAAGGGTCGTTTGACTTTTCAAACACCAATGAAAATGAAATTTTATTTCCATCGATTTTCAAGTCATCGTGAACCATTCCTGATGAAACAATGTCCTTCCCATTCCCGGGATACCGAACATGCACAAGGGCATCAAGAACCAATTGCGGATATATTGTCATAATAAATTACTTTTAAAAAATTATCGAAATAAAACAACCGGACTACTCCAAATGTTGTCGTTTGCTTCTGCCAAAACTACGATATATGTCGTGTTCAATTTCCATCTCAGGTTCTATGAAACTAGCGCGCTTTTCAAGTAAGAATTGGATATATTTGATGGTCAATCCCCGATCCAGCCATTGTTGTTCATAATAGGTTTTAATGCCTAAAATAGGATCTTTTAGATCGGAAGCATATAAATTATCATTAGAGAACACTACAGGGTATTGATTCGACTTTACCATTTCACAGGTATAGGTAAACATAAAATTACTGTCTGTTTTTAAATGGATCAGGCCCTCTGATTTTAAAAACTGCTGGTAGGACTGCATGAAGTTTGTAGCCGTAAGTCGCTTGGTGACCTTTTTCATTTGAGGATCCGGAAAAGTGAGCCAGATCTCACTCACTTCATTCTCACCAAAGAAATGATGAATCATTTCTATATTGGTGCGAAGAAATGCTACGTTTGTCATAGATTTCTCAAATGAATCTTTGGCTCCTGTCCATAAACGGGCTCCTTTTATATCAACACCCACAAAGTTCTTATCCGGATAGAGTTGCCCTAATCCAATGGTATATTCTCCTTTTCCACAACCCAATTCCAATACAATGGGATTATTATTCTTAAAGAATAATTCATTCCATTTCCCTTTCATATCAAAATTCACTCCTTCGCGTACGGCATGAGATGAAACCTGAAAGACATGTGGAAACTCCTCCATATCAGCAAACTTAGCCAACTTATTCTTTCCCACTTTATTAATTTACAATTTACGATCTATAATTTCTTCTGAGCTACCAACTACCGACTACTTACTACCTACTTTCTCGACCCGCATTCCAATATCATTAATGCCTCTCAGTATACTATCCCGCATGCCATGAACTATTTTATAATGATATGTCCCAACGGTTTTAAACCGCACTTTTTGTTGATAAATAATGGGCATTTCCATAATTGAGCCCAGTCCCGAACCAAGCCATTTGCCGCGTTGATCAGCCAGGTAACATTCAATTGAATCGCTTGTCTGTTTTTTATCCGGGGTAGTTTTACTCAGGAAAAACCAGATATTCTGATATCGATATTCACCCCTGTTCCTAACATTTATGTACACATTGTAAGTGGCAGATGTATCTTTAATCGGCACATCAAAAGTAAATAAACTATCTTTACTCCAACCTTTCGAAGGCACCGATTTATATTGAAAGTATACATCATTGCTGGTGCAGGCAACAGCGAAAAGCAAAGTCAGGATTATCCAACTAAGTTTATTTAGCAATATTTTTGGCATCAGTGTCATTTTTCTTGACGGGTTTTTGAAATCTGGGCACATTTGTTTTGTTTTCCGGCGATTCCGGTTTTGTCAGTTGAGGTCGATTGTTGTTTGGACGTTTGTTTGACTTTCCGCCGGAACGCTTTTTAGTCGTATCGAAACGGGTTAAGCTGTCTTGACCAACACCATTTTCATAATCGATAGCAATTGGTGTTACTTCATCATCAGCATGGTCATCCAATAAATCAGGCTTTAATCCTTTTTTATTCATGGCAATGATTTCCTTTGCTCTTCTGGAGGTTATGGCGACTACATTGGCACCAAAATTCTGTGAAGTTGAATACGAAATGATTCCTTTAAAAACATCCGTCTTGAAATGATAATAGGTATTATCGAGAGTTTCAAGTTGAATCTCCTTTGAAGGGAAATTCTTTATGGCATCCATATATGAATCCAACTCATAATTCATGCAACATTTTAATTTGGCACATTGTCCTGCCAGTTTTTGAGGATTAAGGGATATATCCTGATACCGTGCAGCACTGGTGGACACTGAATTAAAGTTCGTCATCCAACCCGAACAGCATAATTCACGCCCGCAGGGACCAATACCTCCTATTCTCCCGGCCTCTTGACGAGCACCGATCTGCTTCATTTCAATCCGCACCCGAAAAGTTTCAGCAAAGACCTTGATTAATTGCCGGAAATCAACCCGTTCATCGGCTATGTAGTAAAAAATTGCTTTGTTTCCATCACCCTGAAATTCCACATCGCCAATTTTCATGTTCAGGTTTAGACTCTCTGCAATCTGCCGGGCTTTGATCATTGTTCCCTGTTCCTTTGATTTGGCTTCCTGATATTTCTCCAAATCAGTTTCTTTTGCCTTTCGATACACACGCCTTACTTCAATTTTATCGGGATGGACGTTGTTCTTTTTCATTTGCAACAACACTAATCTTCCAACTAGGGTAATATCACCAATATCATGTCCGGGAGATGATTCAACAGCCACAATATCCCCTTTTTCAAGTGGAATCTTCGTACTGTTCAGGAAGTAACCTTTCCGGGTGTTTTTAAATTGCACTTCCACAAAGTCAGTATCTTGCTGCGTCTCCGGCAGATCACACATCCAGTCGAATGTGCTAAGTTTTTGGGTAGAGTTGCGATGACAACCCTTTTTATTCATTTGGCAACCGCCTGTATCTAGTTTATAATCCATTTTGTTTTGTGATATTTATGATATGATTCGCGATAGTATACGATATTAATATTAACTTCACGTTATCTTCTGTTTTTTCCTTGTCAAACTTAATCAACCAATTAACCAATCAACTAATTAACCAATATCTATTTCTTCAGCAACATAATAATTTTCAAAGTCAGGTCGAAGAAGACCATTTTAGCATTTACATTTTGTTCAATATGTCGTTCGGCTAAACTAAATTCGTTCATGAGTTCTTCCACATTCCGTTCATGAATAAAAGGTGAAAAACGCTTAGAAAAATCGGCTTCAAATGTCGTTAAGTAGTTTAAACCGGGTTGTTGTAAATTGTAAATGAAGTTTTCACGAGTCATTCGTTGGGCATAACTCAGGAAATTCTTCTGACGTTCACGCCCCATTGCAGCAGCTGCCATCTCATCCGACCACTTTTTCAAAGTTTTTAGCGATGCATGATCCTTTTTATTGCCTACCAACCACGAAAGTCGCATGACATTCATAAACCGTTCAAAGTTTTGTTTGTTTTCGTCCCCCTCATTCAAGATTGCTATAGCATTTAGGTAACTCCCGTTAGAAATATGTGCGGCAAATAATGCATCATCTTCTTCGATTTCCAATTCATCATCCCTCAGCAACGCCTTTACTATTTCAGTTTCAGCCAGACGCGGGATATGAATGTGTTGAGTTCTGGATAGAATGGTGGTGATTATTTGATCCGGTTCATTCGACACCATTAAAAAAACTGTTTTTTCAGGTGGTTCTTCCAGTATTTTCAACAACTTATTTGCACAGGTAATGTTCATCTTCTCCGGCAGCCAGATTATCATCACCTTATACTCCGACTCATAGGTTTTCAAACTCAGTTTCCGAATGATTTCTTCACTTTCATTTCCATAAATCATTCCTTGTTTAGCATCACCCGAAATCTTAGCATACCAATCATTTACACTGAAGTACAGGTTATTGAGCACCATGGCTCTGAATTCTGTTATGAAATCATCACAGACCACACTGCTTTTATTGGCTGGTTTTATGACCGGAAATACAAAATGCAAATCGGGATGTGCCAGTTTTTTGTACTTAACACAGGATGCACAAACACCACATGAATCAACTTCATTCCGGTTTTCACAGCATATATATTGAGCATAAGCAATCGCCAGGCCCAGTTTACCAACTCCTTCCGGTCCACGCAACAATTGGGCATGCGGTATCCGTTGTTCGTTTACCGTACGAATAAATCGTTTTTTAATTACTTGCTGACCAATTATTTCGGAAAATAACATGAGTGAGATTTACAGTTTTATTCCAAATTCGGATAAAGTGCAAATATACAAAAAAGAAAGTAAAATGAGAAATGAATCAATTTTGATATAACACGAATATCAGAATTCTATTGGGGAGAACATTCTGGGTCGTGTTATTTTACCTTGACCGAATCGGAAGTCACAAGGGTTGAGTCTGAAACAGTGCCATTCCCATAATTTAAATCGACCATCTGAAGATTTTCCGGAGTGACAGGATATATGGCGACAATGATCATTCCCTTTTGTTTTAAACACACAAGTAACTGAAACTTATTTTCGAGGATTGTCACATTTTCGTCGGAATGATTTAAGTCTTTTTGATAGCCTTTTAAGGCTGTTTCAAGGAATTTAAGCACATCGTCTTCTCTTCCGAGTCCCTTCGATGTCAGATTGATGCGGTATGAAAATCCGGTATGGATATACTTCGGCTTGAGTGTATAACTAAAACCTAACTTGCCATTGTATTTTTCGTTCCAGGGTATCCCTAAAATAAAGAAATCCAATGTGGCATCATTCGAGATTCTTTCAGCCGATATGATTTTATGCTCCGAAGCATTTTTTGTAAAATCACCTTCTGTTTTGTTGTATTTTTTATAGATCAATGACATAGGTGTACTGAATCGCATTCCTTCCACAGTACTATCCGAAATGGCAGTTTTCAACCTGTTAATAATAGCATCCTTGTCAAAATAATCAGTCTGAACACTTTCAAACAAGGTTGTTCCTGACAGGAGATAACTTTTTAAATCATCAGAAATACCATCAAATTGTGGATGTATAATGTATTTTGCATTTTTATCGATAAAGCCACCCTTCCCGCCTGTCATAACATAAGCAACTTTCCCGTTAAATGGCAATGCCTGGTCAAATTGCTCTGCAATCATCATTTTTCCTTTCCGATTGATAAACCCAAATTTTACTCCTGTTCTTACCGGTGCCAGTTCGTTTCCATGAAAGGGATACGCCTCTGTAAATTGGGGGTCAATGGTGACTTTTCCCGTTTTATCACACCACCCCCAATTATTATTCCTTTTAATAATATATTGATCGCTATCCATTTCCATTTCCAAAAACTGAGGATTCACCACATATTTCCCTTTGTCATCAATGACTCCCCATTCATTGCCGTACTGTAGAATTGCACGTCCGTCTATAAAATCGTTGGCATGAGAATATTGATAATTAATGCTGATTTTCCCTTCTGTATCAATATATCCCCATTCACCGGCTACATTTGCCACGGCACATTTCCCGTCACTGAAATTTGCGGCCGCCGTAAATTGGGGAGGTATCACAATAGTTCCGTTTTTATCCATGAATCCCCAGTTAACAGTAAGGCTATCCACACTGACACTAAAAGCGGCAAGGCCATCTTTAAAAATCCTGACTGTTTTTGCCCCTTTGATTGAAAATAATGAGTCCCCTTTAAAATCGATAGCTTTGGGAGCTCCATTTTCTGAAACTACCCAGGCAATATTTTCACTGAACACTGTTGCTTCTTTGTAAATTGGTCTAACAGCATAGGTACCATCCGCATTTATGAAACCCCATGTGGGTTTACCACCAAAAACCTGTACCAATGCCAGGCCTTGTCGAAAAACAGTTGCATTTTTAAATTGAGGATGAATGATTATCTTACCTGTCGGATCGATATATTTGAAAACAAATCCATTCCGCACTGGAAATAAATTGATGACTACAGATTCCTTTACCGAAGAATTACAAGAAATCATAAAAACTACTAGTAAAACAAAACTGAGTAATCTTATTTGTATTTTCATGTTGGATAATATTAATTCATCATTGAGCACTATTGTTTTTTTCCAGGTCAAGGAGCCATTTTTTTCTCCAAAGACCGCCCCCATAGCCTGTCAGGTTTCCATCCTCACCAATTACACGGTGACAGGGTATCAATATGGAAATTCGGTTCATCCCGTTGGCATTTGCCACAGCACGAATGGCCTCAGGGCTGTCTATTGATGATGCCTGCTGTTTGTATGACCGGGTGGAACCATAGGATATTCCTTTTAAGGAATTCCACACTGATAGTTGAAATGCTGTACCCGGAGAATACAAAGGTATTGAAAATTCTTTCCTCCGTCCTTCAAAATACTCTTCAAGTTGTAGTTTTAATAATTCAAAATGAGGATTGGCACCCGGGATTATATTCGCATTTAACTTTTTTGCCAGTGTCTTTAACTCTGTTTCCAGCATTTTACGGTCGCTAAATTCCAACAAGCAAATCCCCTGATCGACTGCACAGGCGATCATTGTCCCTAGCGGTGTTTCTATTCGGCAAATGTTTATCAGTTGTTTGTCCTTAATGTTGGATGGGGATACGCCAAATATCGATTTAAACGAATCGGCGAATCCACTTAATGATTCATAACCTGTATCAAAAGCAACACTAGTGACTGATTCACCATTTTGAATCCTTTTAAAGGCGGAATTTATACGAAACATCCGTTGGTAAGCCTGAAATGTAATACCATGATTTTTCAAAAACCATCGCCTGAGCTTACTCGGTTCAATGCCTTTTTGTACCAGATCCCAGTCCTTGAATTTCACTTCGGGATGCAGATTTATTTCGTTTAAGAGGGTTTTGATATAGTCGGGTGTCTCCCCTGCTTTTTCCATTGGACGGCAGACTTTACAGGGTCTGTATCCTTTTAGGATGGCTTCTTTTGTAGAATTGAAAAACTCCACATTCTCCGCTTTAGGTTTTCTGGCTGTACAGGTTGGACGGCAAAATATACCCGTTGTCTTGACCGCTGCAATAAAGGTGCCCTCAAAAGTGACATCTTTATCAACCAGGGCTTTATACATAATCTCGTTTGTTAGCATATTTTTTTTACAAAATTACACTTAACAAACCAATTCTGCAACCGAAAAATTGACAAGTATTTTTATTTGTTTCCTTTTATTGGGGACAGAGAATAACCCACCTTTACCAGGGCAATTCCCCTTCCTCATTGAAATACTTTCCGGTAGGTCCATTATTGTCAAGTGTTGCATATTTCACAATAACTTTTGCCGATTGTTCCGGTGTTCTTTCTCCCCGGTGATTGTTGAAATCTGTTGCCGTGTAATTCGGATCGATAGAATTGACTTTTATGTCAGTGTCCTTTAAATCAAAAGCCAGCATAATGGTAAATCCATTCAATGCTGCCTTTGAAATGCTGTATCCGGCTGACTTAAAGTGAAAATACTGCCAATTTGGATCGGTATGTAAGGTCAATGATCCCAGGCCACTGGTCACATTGACAATCCTGCCACTATCCGATTTTCTAAGTAGAGGAATAAATGCCTGAGTTACCCGTATGGTACCAAAGAAGTTAGTATCGAACACTTTTCGTATTTCCTCCACCGAATACGTACTGGCAGGTTGTGGAATCAACCCTAATATTCCGGCATTATTGATGAGAACATCCAGTTGGTTCGATTTATTCTCGATTGCTTTGCATGATTCCTTGATGGTTATAGGATCAGTTACGTCAAGCTGGATAGATTCAACATTTGTAAGTCCTGATTCGACCAATTTATCCACCGCTTCCTGACCCAGGCTCGCTTCCCTGCAACCCAAATAAACGTAGTACCCTAGTTTTGCCAGCTGTTTCGCAGTTTCGTAGCCAATGCCTTTGTTTGCTCCGGTTATTAATGCTGTTTTCATAATCATAGGTTAATCTATTATTTTATAGTAAGCTATTTCAAAGTTACTCTTTAATTCAATTTCAAATTAATGGTATTAAAGTTTAAAATCTGTATATTTCTAATACTATAACGAACAACTTCTGACCCAAAATGTTTATAACAATTTAAATAATTGTAATTTCACTCCTATTTTTGTTATTTTTTCGCAATGCAATCAACCTCATTAAAATGAACCGGCTGGTATCTTAAGAATAGTCCTTATCCTTAAAATACCTGCCGGAATATTTAATATGCATTCTTTTTTACACAATGTCCTGAGAAACCACAATGCTTGTGTGCTTATTTCTCTGTTTCTTTAACCTGCACAAATGCAGCATGTACAGGAGCCGGACAAGGCTTTGACGTTCCACGGCAAGCTACCCATATTACCTCATTCAATACCTGATCATTAACAAGATCCTCCTTGCTGAAGTCGAATTTCTCGCTTTTCTTTTGCCATTTATTATAGGCTGTATTCTTTTCAAACAAATCGGTCTGTGCCTGGACTGACTTAAAAGGCATGTGCCGGCTGGTTGTATCAAAACACCTCCATAAAGGTTCTGCTGAGGCATCATATTGGCTCATGGGGGGCAGTCCTAATATTAATTCTATAGTACGCAGCACCGAGGATGTTGAATAGGGTGTTTTGTCTACAAACGCTTCCTTCACCAGACCACCGGCTACATAAGTGGTACTGCGGTGTGCATCTACGTGATCAGGCCCGTTCTGGGAGTCATCTTCCACTATAAAGATGGCACTTTCTTTCCAGATAGGACTCTTGCTGAGGTATTCAACGAATAATCCTACTGCCAGGTCATTGTCGGCAACAGCAGCAAAAGGTGTCGGACGTCCTCTTTTCATTCCTTCCGTATGGTCGTTGATAAAACGAATTGTATTCAACTGAGGCACTTGATTCATGGAAAGCAATGAATCAAAATCCTGTTTCCATTGCCTGAAGCGGGTCGTATCCATGACCGTCTGGTCCCACCCTGTGAAATGCGTACAGACATGTCCTTCCAGCACAGGAATATTGGCCTTGTAATTATCGGCAAATTCTCCATACGTCCTGTAGGTCACACCCTGTCTCTTACAAAAATTCCATATAAATCCATCTTTATTATTTGCAATGGCCCTGTTTCCTTCTGCATCATAACTTCCTCCACGGTCGCCGTAATAGGTTGGCCAGGTTTTCTCCAGGTAATCGGTGGCATACGCTCCCAGGCTCCAGTTATGACCATCGGCACTCACTTCACCATCATTGTAGAAATTATCCAACAGCACAAACTGACTTGCCAGTGCATGTTGATTAGGGGTATATTTCTTCCCGAAAAGCACCAGGGTACTATCTCCGTTTCCTTGTGGCATATCACCCAATATCTGGTCGTAGGTCCTGTTTTCCTTCACCACATAAAATACATATTTTATCGGTGATTGATCACCTACCCTCATAGGAATTGGGTTTCCAAATATTCCTTTCGACTCGATTTCATTTTTCTTTTCAAAAGGAGTATTGGCATATACTAGCGTAGTCCATGATGCAAGTTTAGCTTTATCGGGTTGAGGAATGATGCTCAAAGCACCCTTGAAGAGCCCTCCAATGTATTGAACCTCTTCGGGCTTGTCAATTAATCCCTGTTGATATTTTACACGGCCTCCCTTTGTCGGATTCGGACCTTTGGGATTTGGCAACGAAGTGAGTCCTTTTCCATTGGCCACGAGTATTTTTCCATTGGCTATCCGCACACAACATGGATACCAACCGGTAGGAATAAAACCAAGGCTGTTACTTAACCATTTATTAGTTACATCAAACACAGCCAGGCAATTATTGTCAGCATTAGAAATATAAAGTGTCCGGTCATCAAGACTTAGTGCCACACTATTGGTGGTTGAACCTGTCAGTGTTGTCGGGAAGAGTGCTGCATTGAGTGTTTCCACCACAGTAGAGTGACTGAGGTCAATCACCGAAACGGAATTATCATTCGAATTAGCCACATAGAGTGTTTTCCCTTTTCGATCAATCACCATATCGTTCGGATGGTCCCCCACCTGAATGGATCCCTCAACCTCTAACGAGTCAGTATTGATGATCACTATTTTATGGCACCCCCAGCAACTGCTGTACAGATGTTTCTTATCAGGAGATAATATACAGGTATATCCTTCCCCGCCGAGTGGTATTCGTTTGAGGATTTTTTTTGTTATCAGATCAATGACATATGCCGAATTATTATCCTTGGTGACGGCATACAGGCGATTTCCTTTTTCATCCACTGCTATGCCTGCAATAGAAATCCTTTCTTTCATCGGAAGCCCCAGTTGAATAGTGTCTTTACAGAACAGTTTATCTTGTAAAATAAAGAAACGGAGTATAAAATTATCGTTTCCACCCGAGGCGTACAAGTATTTGCCACTTTCACCAAATGCAAGCCCCAGCCATGATTTTCCGACTTCGTATGTGTCGAGCAGTTTTTCTGTCTTTACGTTGATGAGTTGAATAGATTGTTTGCTCTCTCCGTTATTGGTCACCGCTGCATATTGCCCGTTCGGGCTGAGTGCAATATTCAACGGCAAATCTCCCAGAGGTATCTGATTCCCCACAGGGCTTAGCCTCCAGCCATTGGGCAAGGTTACCTGTTTCAGATTATTTATGATTGACTGTGCCGCAGCTGTTGAAACTAGAAGAAACAAAAGGCAAATCATTAAAAAGAAATGATATCTGTGTCGGGTTCTTTCTTTAAAGTCGAATAAATCCATAGCTGTTGATTTTTTAGTTTATTGATTTTGACCCAAATTGCATATATTTCATTTTAGGTGCAATTAAAATAAGGTAATAAGGTTAGGGTCAGAGGGGTTATGTTTTCTACTGAGGTTAAAAAAATAAATAAGGTTTTTCTATTAAACACTTCAATACTTAAGTCAAAGGATATTGCTTAATATCTTGACAATAAATACAATGACACTTGACATTTCGTCTTTTTTAAAACCTTATCCAGCTTTCTACATCTGATATTCAAATTTAACCTCAATAGAAAACATAACCCCTCTCTATTCTTATTACCTTATTTTAAAATTTAGTACCTGCTTGAAAACAAACTACTTACTTGCCTAAATACTCGATCTAAATAGTGATATTTAAAACCTCATTTTTAAAATTTCAACTTCAGTAGAAAACGTGACCCCATACCTTATTTCGGAATGTAGTTACTTACTTGCTTAAATACTCAGTCTAAATACTTGATATTTAAAACCTTATTTTTATTATTTAACCTCAATAGAAAACATACCCCCTCTGACTCTAACCTTATTACCTTATTTCGGAATGTAGAATCCCATGAAACCAAACTATTTACTTGATTTAATACTCAATCTAAATACGTGATATTTAAAACCTTATTTTTAATATTCAACCTAAGTAGAAAACATGCCCCCTCTGACCCTAACCTTATTACCTTATTTCGAAATTTACTGCTTATGAAATGACCTTTAGTTCGTATGTATTGTTTTTTGATAGTGTGTTAGGAAAGCTTCATACTCTTCTGCATAAGTTTGTTTATGATGATGTTCTTTTTGTCCTAAAATATACTCACACACTTTAGTTACATCACCCTTTGAAACTGAAAATGCAGAACAGGTATTCTGCCATTGAAACACACCAATGCATAGTTTGTTTTCATTAATAAAATGACTTGTAGAGGTCGCAATTATTTCAGATAACCGATTTTCATCCATATATGATGCTCTTGACACTAAAAAATGAACATGCTCTGGATTTGCATAAACAGCATACAACTTACAATCTAAATGATTGACAATTCCGGTAATGTATTTTTCTATTCGTTGCCTGTTTTCAGCCAAAATCAACAGCATTCTATGAAGTGTTGTAAAAATGAAATGTGTATACAGATTATTGTATTCAACTTTCATATTATGAAGGATTAAGGTTGTTTTGAAAACTTATTATTTAAAAAATTATTTTCAAACACACTAAAACGATTGTATTCGATATATAAACAATTAACGTTAAAAGTATATATAAAGTTTCATAACATTCAAACCTTCGCTAATTTTTACGCGACAGGATATGCAAGACTAAAAGAAATTTCTTTATTTGGGATCTAATTCGTTTTAATCCCATAAACGCATAAAGGTGAAATTATTAGTTTCACCTTTATGTTTTTTGAACTATAATTACTTACCCTGTACCCATTCTAAATTTCGTAAAATATAAAAGTGACAGTATGTAATTCTCCCAATCGGTACTGGCTTATTTTTTATCGCAAGGGCGGTAAATAGCACTGGTTGCAAAGTCAACTACTGCACCCGGCCAAAAGAGAACGATATCCAGGATTAATGCACCTACCCGTACTTGTCTGGCTGGTTGTCCTGCTGCCGGAGTTGTCCGTTGGCATTCGCCTACTGGTCCGCAAAACAAAGTAGCACAAGAACTTAAAGAAGCTGCGATCAATACGATGGCTGTAAATTTCAATACTGTCTTTTTCATTGAATTAATTTTTAATGTTTTCCTACTCTTCAGGCTTTTCGGTTGCTCCCCGTTTATAATTGTTTCTGGACTCAATTAAAATTTATGGATTTAATTTTCAATCTGTTTTTTATTGCTCCGAATAGCCATTACTGTATCATCGTGTTTTTTCTGTCAATGATTGCAGTCATGGTGATTCTGTCGTGTAGGCCTCGTGCTGAAAATAAATACGACAAGATATCAATCGGTATCATACGCATGATGGTTCGTATAAAAAGCCTGATAAAAAGATTATTATGATTGATGGTTAATGGCTCCACCCTTGTTTTCGTAATCATTTTGCCAATTGTCTGTCCGGCAATGTATTCAAAGAGGAAGTAGTATAAAAAATAGAAGACACCCGCAATCCATTTCATGTTTTCAACCGGAATAATGTTTCTAAATGCTCCTATAAACAGTATCAGGAAGAGAAAGAATACCCCTGAGTCCAATAAAAAATTCATTAATCTGATTGTTTTTCCGGTCATTGTTAGTTTGTTAAATACATTCATATACTCATAAAAAGAAAGACTGATCAACTCGGTAGATTCAGCAGGGGTTAGAACGATTGTTCTGTGTTATATGACAAGTCTTTATTAAGAATAACTATCATTTTTTCGACTACAAACATACAAAATATTATTAACAAGTGCTGCAATTATATAAATTAATTTTAAATAAAATGAGCAAATGAGTAAATATAATAAAAACGAGGGCTTCACTTTTGGTGAAACCCTCGCTAAATAATGAAGACTGTTTAATTTAATTTCGATTTATCTTCGTCCCGTTCCAGGGCATACGCCTCAAAAGCAATCTTCAGCCTGTCCAGGAAAGGTGTATGACTCTTATACTGCCCCACGTCAGTTTCTTGCAATACCCTGGAGCCTTTCAGCTGATAATTAAACAGCTTTTCAAACAACCGTAGCATTTCATCAAAAGATATTTTCTTGTTATTCCTTTGTTTGAGAGCCTCAGCCTTATACAATGCCGTCACTAATTCCAGCAAGTCTTCCTCCGAGCCTTTCCAAACCATGTCCGTTTCCAGGAATTTTTGTTCTACCTCCATTTTCTTTTGGAGCCGTTCTATTTCTACCTGGCAAAGTCTTTCAAAATTAGGGGAAACAGCCAGCATACTTTTTAAAGATATATTTTTTTTTGATTCTATCGCTAACTGTCTGTAATCATAGAGTTGATCTTCCATGAATTTGATTTTTGCCAAGGTATTGGGAAGCTTTCCACTTTCAATCGCGGCAGGTCGAACCGGTTAAGATCAACTTTTTGATTATCTATAGTCCCTACCCATGGAGATATGGGGTGCCTTTTCAGAAATCCGGGATCATGTGTTGGATTAATACCGGCAATTGACCGTTCATAAAACTCAATCAATTCTTCGCTAATCTCGCCATAATTATCCTTTTTACTCAGGTCCATCACATTGGCCACATATTTCTCGATATTCCTTTTTAGGTTTATCAGGTAGCTTACCTGATGCCCGGCTGTAAAAATCACCTTTTCCTGGTCGATCGTAAATCCGCTCCAGTTTACAATATCATACAGACCCACCACGATATATTCGCGCACCAGGTCGATATCCTTGGTACTAATCACCATTTCCTGCAACTCCTCCAGAAAGTCATAATACACATTCTCAAAATCATTGTCATGGAAACTGGCAGGTTGTCCTTCTATTTCGTAAGCAGACACGGATGCTTGCGTTGACATTTCATTAAACACCTTGATAGCAGTGAGTAAATACTTGTTTAGCAACTTTGATTTATTCGTTTTCATATCCATTTCAAAAATTAAAGTAAGAAGTCCGGTTAATTTAAGAAATTGCCTCTTAACCGTTTATATAAAACAATACTCTTCGGCTGAAGGTTCAAAATCGTTCCTTTTATAAAAACAAAAAAAACGTCATTACCTCACATAAGGCATAGACGGTTACGGTTTATGTGAGAAATAGATTCCACTCAATTCATTCAACGTGAATCTCCCTGATTTCAAGGGCAAACTTACTTCGTAAACTCTGTCGAAATCATGATGGTCCTGAAATCATACATAAATCGCTTGATCTCTTCAAAGTCATTGTAGTTCTTATGCTTTGGGTTCACCGACACCGAACCGCTGTAAATCAACATTTTCTTCTTATCCACACTTTCAACCACCCCCAGGAGGTTATAAATTTTCATTGGCAATTTATCCATGCTATGCCCGTTCACCATGTAGCCTGCAACCGCATTCCCCTTCCTGAGTTCTTCAGGTCGGAAGGCATACATTCGTTCCTTGCTCCAGTTGGTGTGCTTGCCATTCTTATCAATCGTCCTTCCGAACAGCTCCTTCAAGTCGGTTTCCGCCTTTTTATCATAAAACTTCACCACCAGTATGGCTGCAAAATCGGGTATTGATACAAATTTCAGTATCAACTGCTCATTCTTTACCGACACCACCACATATTCCGGCACCTTGAGGCTATAATCCTTGAATTCCTTTTTCCGCACCAGCACCGGTTCACCCTGGTTGAAGTGCTTCACGTTTTCCTGTGCCGGTAAAGTTGTTGACAGGCTTAATAACCAGACAATAACGATATATTGAAATGGAATACTTTTTATCATGCTTATTCAATTTCTATCATAAATGAAATAACACAAATTCTTCTTAGCAATTAATTAGAGATGTTCTTTCATTTGTTGAATTGATTCGTGCAATCGGTCTGCATTCTTCTTTGAACTCAACAAATGCATAGTTTCCATGATGGAATTATATTCATCAAGCGAAATCAACACAACACCTTTACCCGATTTACGTTTTATAATCAGGATTTCATGATCATTTTCCACACTGTCAAGAAATCCTTTCAGGCCCTTCTTAAATTCTGAAAAATTGTTGCAATCATAGTTGTTGATTAATTTAAAGAGAAAGTAGCATATTTGCAAATCATTCTGCAAAAAGAATCCATACATTTTTCCAACAAAGGGGGATTTGTATTACTCTGTTTTTACACCTGAGTCACATTGCCAAGATCAGGATTCTCTTCAAAATCTGCCATGGCCTTCTTCCAGTTATCTGAAATGGGACGGGTAGTTTTAGCCTTCGCATCATAACACACCATGACCGTATGACAGATGCACTTCACTTCATTGGTATCAACGTCGATCAGTTGCTGAAAAAGCTTAAAGCTTTTATTCCCGATTTCTACCACTGCAGTTTCCACGGCCACATTTTCACCCGGATATACAGGCAGCAGAAAACTGACCTGAATGTTTGCTATGACTACACCGATATTCTTATTAACAGTCACATCAGGCAAAACCTCATTAAAATAAGTGGTCTTACCCAAATCATAGAATGAAAAGTAAACCGAGTTATTCACATGTCCCAATGCATCGAAGTCATTAAAACGTAATTGGATAGGTGTAGTATGATTGAATTTGATGGTGTCCATGTTCTGATCTTTATTTTATGCAAAAATACACATTTAAAATTCAATATATAAAGTTAATCCATCCGGTTTCTCAATTAATAAAGGATATAACCGCAATTTCCACCCTGTCCGGAAATCCTTACAGACCTTTCCTAAATTCTAAAAAAATTGTTTCAATCATTTTAATTAACTATCCAATCGGTTTAGTAATTTCAATCCGCATACCCAGTGCAGCTATAAACCTGTAAAAAACACCTACACTTGGAGAAATGGAACCATTTTCTATTCGCGAGATATACGATTTAGTAGTGCCGGTTCGTTTAGCCAGTTCATCCTGAGTTATCCCAGCCTCTTTTCGGGCTTGACGCAACACCATGCCCGAATAAAAATCATAAGCCTGTTGTTCGAAAATATTACGCTCAGTAGTCCCATCCGCACCATATTTATTTTCAAGCACTTCGCTATAGTTTTTTATTTTGTTGTCGTTTGTATTCATAATACTCTTCTTTAATTTGAATTGCTTTGACTATTTCATTTTGAGGGGTTTTCTGTTCCTTTTTTTGAAATCCATTAAAGAGAACAACAATTTTATTCTCGTCAAAAATAAAGAAAACCCTGTATATAGTTGAATTATATTCTATCCGTAACTCATAAACTCCATCACGTATAAATTTGATAAACTTAAACTTAATTGGAAGTCTATCTTGTGTCCTCAAAAGAGTCAAAAGGTAATCAACTTTTTTTTGTTCTTTATCGGTTAATCGACCCATAAAGTCTTCAAAATATCCTCCAAAAGTAATGATTACTCTTTTCATATTACAAAGATAATATAAGTTTAATGATATTGAAACATTTGACAATTCAAAAATGTTCGTTTGCTTTTATAAACCAGTAATATACATTGATATATTTTCTCAATTACTCAATTTTATAACTCATCACAGTTAATTGCAACCTATGTTGGTAAATATGAAATGTGTATACAAATTATTATATTCAATCTTCATAAAATAAGGGAATAAGGGTGGGTTTAGAGGGGAATTATATTTTCTACTAAGTCCCCACGATCTGGGATCGAACAACAATAAAAAATAACTAACCGCAAGATCCGATCAACCGCTTATTTCAGCGGTTTGTCGGATATAGGAAAGTTAAGTTTAATAGCGTCGATTATTAATGTGTCAAACCGAAAAAAGAAGAATCGGTTAGACGCAATATCCAATCAGTAAGGTTTTAAACTGATTTATTAAAAAAAGAAGTTATAA
>CAIYOZ010000195.1 GCA_903927945.1 uncultured Bacteroidales bacterium
CTACGATTTCAAATATGAAGTATTAAAAAACGGGGTTGCCATCAAAGAAGGTTCATTCAATCTAAATCTGGCTCCCCAATCGGAAAAACAAGTACAATTGACGTTGCCCGAAATGCCCGCTACTGATGGTGTGGAATACCTGTTAAATGTATTTGCCTATACACGGTTTGGTACTGATGTAATCCCGCAGGGACACGAAGTTGCCAGGGACCAGTTCAAAATAGGTGATGGCAAATACTTCGCAAAAGTGGCAAAAACCAGCAGTATGGTTAAAGTTACCAACGACGAAAACCGGATCACACTGAATGCGGGTGGCGTGAATGTCAATATTAGTAAAGTGTCAGGTTTAATAGATGGATTCCTGTTTGAAAACAAACAGTATTTCACTCAAAAACCAACACCGAACTTTTGGCGTGCACCAACGGATAACGATTTTGGGAATAATATGCAACATATCTGTAATGTGTGGCGTACTGCAGGTGAAAATATCAGTGTAAAAAATATAGAAGTAAAAGCGGAAGGTAATAAAGCGATGGTAACAGCGAATCTCTATTTAAAAGATGTGGCATCTGATTATCAACTGGTCTACACCATGAATGATGAAGGTGCGTTAACCGTAAATGTATCATATAAAGCCGGGGCAAATGAATTGCCCGAAATGCCTCGCTTTGGTATGATCATGAGTGTTCCTACCTCCATGGAGAACTTCAGTTATTACGGCCGTGGCCCGTGGGAAAATTACTCCGACCGCAATACAGCTTCACAACTTGGCATCTACAACAGCAAGGTATGCGATCAATATGTCCCGTATACCCGTCCCCAGGAAAACGGTTATAAAACCGATCTGCGTTGGTTGACACTGACTGATAACGAAGGGAAAGGTATTCGTATTGAAGGACTTCAACCCATTTGTGTCAACGCCATGCAAAACAAACCCGAAGATTTTGATCCGGGGTTATCGAAAAAATACCGTCATACCAATGATATTACTCCAAATCTTCATGAAGTATTTCTATCGGTTGACCTGGCGCAACGTGGCTTAGGGGGTGATACCAGCTGGGGAGCATTCCCTCACGAGCAATACCGTCTGAATGCAAAAGAATACCACTACGGCTATGTGATTAAAATACAGAAATAAAATTAATCAGTCTTATTTTAACCGTAAGATTCGAGTAACATCGTTTTGAATTTCACCTGAACTGTTGATCACATAACTGAAAAATAAATAAATAAATGCAATTTAAATTCAATATTCTACTAATGAAATACATTCTTTTACTGGTTGTCTTCTTATCAACCACATTATTGATGGCTGCAAAAACAGTTCCCAACGTAAAGAAACTTGAAAGCGGGTTTATAACACCTGCCGATTCAATGCAAATAACCGTCTATTGGTACTGGATATCAGATAATATCTCCGAAGAAGGAGTGGTGAGAGATCTTGCTGCCATGAAAAAAGCAGGCATCAACCGGGCTTTTATAGGCAATATCGGCTTGAACGACGTACCCTACGGGAAGGTAAAAATGCTTAGTGACGAATGGTGGAAAATACTTCATATGGCACTCAAAGCAGCCACCAGATTAAATATAGAGATAGGTATTTTCAACTCCCCGGGATGGAGCCAATCGGGCGGTCCCTGGATAAAAGCTGAAAACTCCATGCGCTATTTGACAGCCTCCGATACGATTGTAAAAGGTCCATTGAAGTTATCTCAAAAATTAATGAAACCCCTTGAGTTATTCCAGGATGTAAAAGTAATAGCCTATCCTGCACCAAAAGATTATCAACTGGTGTTGGACAGCCGCAACGGAACGGTCAGCTCAACTCCCCGGGTGAACGATTTCTCAACGGTTTTTGACAGAGATATAAAAACCGGAATAACTTTTCCAGCAGGTACAGAATTCACAGTGAATCTGGAAGCCCAGAAGCCTTTTACAGCCCGTAGTCTTACCATTCGTCCTGCCAAATCACCTATACTGGCCACGGCATCATTGCAGGCTCAGGAGATTAATGGTGACTTTAGTACCATTTCAGAATTTAAGATCGATCGTTCCAATCCGGCTTTGAATGTTGGGTTTGATCGCTATGCACCCATAGTGGTCTCATTCCCGGCAACTACAGCAACCAATTTTCGACTGATCATTAAAAATGCCAGTCCTCAAAGCGGATTGGCTGAAATAGAATTAGCTGCTTCACCACGCGTGGAATCTTACTCCGGGAAAACATTGGCAAAGATGTATCAATCTCCACTTCCTTATTGGAAAGAATATCAATGGGCGCCTCAGTCCGAAGTCGATGACAAGGCTACTGTCATAGATGCATCGAAGGTACTGGATATCACAAAAAATCTCTCCCCCGATGGCACACTTACGTGGGAAGTACCGCCGGGTGAATGGATTATTTCACGCACCGGAATGACTCCGACCGGCATAACCAACTCTCCGGCTTCGCCCGAAGCTACAGGTTACGAGGCTGACAAAATGAGCAAAAAAAATATCGAGAAACACTTTTATGGTCATATGGGTGAAATTCTTAAACGAATTCCTCCGGCCGATCGCAAAACGTTCAAAGTAGTCGTCGCTGACAGTTATGAAACAGGCAGCCAGAACTTCACCGATGGATTCCTGGAGGAATTCAACCAAAAATACGGATATGATGCTACTCCTTTTTTGCCTGCTTATAAAGGGTTGGTTGTAAACAGCCAATTGGAGTCCGATCGGTTTCTTTGGGATATGCGCAGGATGGTTGCCGATAAAGTGGCTTATGACTATGTAGGTGGACTGCGGGATGTGAGTCATAAAAATGGATTGACAACCTGGTTGGAGAACTATGGCCATTGGGGCTTTCCGGGTGAATTCCTTATGTACGGTGGTCAATCGGACGAAATAGCCGGTGAGTTCTGGAGTGAAGGAGACCTTGGGAATATCGAAAACAGGGCTGCTACCTCCTGTGGTCATATTTATGGAAAAACAAAAATATCATCAGAATCAAATACGTGTGGAGGTGTAGCATATAGCCGTTATCCGGCAACTATTAAAAAACGTGGCGACAAGTTCTTTGCCGAAGGTATCAATAACACCCTGTTGCATCTCTATATCAGTCAACCATACGAAGACAAGAACCCGGGTGTAAATGCACCCTTCGGAAATGAATTTAACCGCAAGAATACCTGGTTCTCACAATTGGATGTCTATATCCAATACCTGAAGAGAACAAATTATATGCTTCAACAGGGATTGAATGTAGCCGATGTCGCTTATTTTATTGGCGAAGATGCTCCGAAAATGACAGGAATAACCGATCCGGCCCTTCCGGTAGGGTATCAGTTTGATTATATGAACGCCGAAGTGATCGAAAAATCAATGACTGTAAAAGATGGACTGATCACCTTGCCGCATGGCACGCAATACCGCATGCTGGTGTTGCCAAAATTAGAAACTATGCGTCCTGAATTGCTAGTCAAGATAAAAGAGCTGGTATACGAAGGAGCTGTTATCCTGGGACCTGCCCCGACCCATTCACCCAGTCTGCAGAATCAACCCCTCGCCGACCGGCAAGTGAAATCCATGGCCAACGAACTCTGGGGAAACGTGGATGGTACAACCATTAAATCACGAAAATTCGGGAAAGGAATGGTGATCAACGGAATGAACATGACCGAAGCCTTTGCCTTGATCCATTGTGTACCCGACTGCCAATTGCCGGAGAACAACACAATTCATTATGGTCACAGGACTTTGGCCCATGGAGAGATTTATTTTATAGCGAACCAAACTTCGGACAACCAGCAGATCACTCCTGCATTCAGGGTCAAAGGTCTTCAGCCGGAGCTTTGGGAAGCTGCCACCGGCACTTATCGTACACTGAAAGCTTATGCCCAAAATGAGACATCCACGTCAGTTCCCTTGAAACTGGCACCCTACGAAAGTGTTTTCATTGTATTTCAAAAAAAGGCAGGTCGATCATCTAAAGATAATATTGAATCCAACTATCCGGCACCTGTGTTGCTCACTGATTTGGCAGGCCCATGGACTGTACAATTTGATTCCTTGCAAAGGGGCCCATCAAATCCTGTAATTTTCAATGTACTGCAAGACTGGTCCACGTCGACCGATGAAAGTATAAAATACTTTTCAGGAACTGCTTTCTACAATACCAAGTTCAATCTGAAAGAAGCTGCCAACGGTAAAAAGGTAATTATCAATCTCGGAGAAGTAACTGCCATGGCTAAAATATCGGTAAATGGAGTCTATGCCGGCGGAGTATGGACATCTCCTTACACCTTGGATATAAGCTCATTGGTAAAGAAAGGAGACAATGAACTGAAAATTGAAGTTGTAAATACTTGGGTAAACCGTTTGATAGGGGACTTAAATCTTCCGCAGGACCAACGTAAAACATGGACTTCGGTAAATCCATATACCTCAAAAAGCCCCTTGCAAAAGTCAGGACTGATTGGACCGGTAGTGATTTCTTCGGTGAAGTATTAAATACAAGATTGTTTAATGTCCTTCTATCAGATTAAAACCCTTATTCCAACGAACGGAATAAGGGTTTTGTCAAATTTATAAAAAAATAAATAAATAAATGAGTTGTAATGTAGCCAATCCTTTTCTATTTCGGGACACGCGATTTCCATATCGCGTTCTTCCTAATTCTACCTTTAATATTCGCGATATGGAAATCGCGAGTCCCAATAATAAATTAATAAGTAAATGAGGTGTAATGTATCCAGGTAAAGATTCTAACATAGCAATGCGTCAAACCGAACTAAGTAACGACTTTACAATACCAATGCGTCAAACCGAATAAAGAATCGGTTAGACACAACTCCGATCAACCGCTTTTTTTGCGGTTTGTCGGATAGGATATACAGGATAAAATGTTGATTTTATAAATGTAAGATGGTTAGCCTAAAATACGAACTAAATGACTTTGATTCGGGTATTGTCTATTTGGAACGTTTGAAAATTGAAGTTGCACTCTGTAATTTTAAGTACGATATTTGATAATTGGAATAGAAGGATAATCTTTCAAGTTATTTTATTGAAAGCCTTGTGGTAATAAGATAGAATGATACTCTTTCAGTCTTTTATTTGGAATGAAATATCCAGAGGTTTATCTCACCAATACTTTTAGGGAAGTATCAGTGTTATCCATTCTTACAAAATAGATGCCCGGCTTCAGGTTATGAATCATTATCTCGTTGGAACAGATAGCCGAGTGGAAGCATCTGTTCCCCATCGTGTTATAAAGAGAAACAGCGGAGTTTATAAATCCTGAAATAGTCAAGGTGTCGCCATTTGACAATACTTTAAACTTTTGATCAACGACCCCCTGAACATCGGTATTGTTGCAGTTTTCGACAAATACAAAGGAGGCCGGCAATGAATTGGTGTTTAACGTACCAATATTAGCGTAGGATAAATTGCAAAACGTACCATTTCCCTTCGTCCCACTATAATAAATGCCATACTGCCCCGTTCCCTGAATATTGATATTACTCATTTGCAGATTGACGATCTGATAGCTACCGCTGCCCATAAATACTCCGTTATTCTTCGAATCATAGAGATCAATACTATCGAGCCTGATATTTGTCAGGTTATAATAGGAACTGCTGTTGAGATGAATGGCGCCCTGTTGATTCCCAAAGAAGTCACCGGTCACACCAATCGTACCTGCAGCCACTCCTCCCTTGTAAATCGATATGTTCCTGAATTCTGTATAACCCGTGGTACTGAAACCTGTCCCTGAAAAATCACAGGTAGCACGTATCCCGGCCTCCATGGGGTCAATGATCACACAATTAAGCCCTTTGTTTTGCTGGCCTCCGAAAAAGCCCAGGCTGGAAGCACGCCAGTTATTTTCGGCTGTATTATACCGGAAGGTATTGTTCACGGTCAGTTGACCTGTAGACCACGATGCCATGTCGTCATCACCGTTATTCCGAAAGCTACAGTGTTGGACTACCCCATTCTGAACTCCCTGGCTGAGGTTCACACCATCAGCATAGTTGTTGCGAAAGCGACTATTCTCGATCAATAAATTATTGGCTCCCTTTCCGTTATAATTGGCAATCCAGGCACCGCATTCAAAGTGTTCCACCCATACATTCCGGATAATGGAGTTAGTGCCAAGTCCTCCCATAAATCCTTTCCCAACCTGAAAGCTGGAATTGTTGTTATAATACCGCTTATTATTGACGGTATTTAAATAAATCCCATCAACCACCACCTGGTTATTGTCCGTTTGTATCCCTCTATAAGAATAGGTACCCCGATCATCCGAAGAAGCCGTGAAATAAATTTCAGAGTACCACATACCGGCTCCAATGATTTTAGTATTGTCCGTTTGTATCATAATTTTATTTGGCTCTGTATAGGTTCCGGCCGGCAGATAGATAGTCTTCCCTCCATTGTTCGCTATAAAAACATCCAACTCCACCGATGAATCATACCTGACTTTATTTGCATCAGGTATTGATTCGAACGTTACAGGATCGGGTACAGGCTCCAGCTCGACAAAGTCGATGGTATATGGGGTCGTATTATTGTCTGTTTTCACAAGTTTGAAGGTTGCTCCGGCAGGTATTTTAGTCCCTAGTTTCACATGCATTTCATCAAAGCTCATGCGGGTAAACTTGGTGGTTGAGGGGATATTGTCCGGGTAATTTCCCCCGCTTTTCAAGGTGTATTGCCACGCCCAGTACGAATTCAGGGTTATGGTTTGTACGAATTGGTCATTCACGTACAGTGCCACATTTCCCTTGGTACCAACACCGGTGATCGTATCGGGTAACGAAAAACGAATGGTCAACCCATCGGCAGCCTCATCATTGATCCACTTCACATACGATCCGCTTGCCGTCAGCTGGGTAGCCACCTGATTGGAAGCCTCGCTTTGAAGGGTGGTTTGATCAAAACCCGGAAGGAGAACATTTCCATTTGTCAGGCATTTCCCTGTTTCTGCTTCGTATCGTTTATAGGGACGGTTCACATATCCCCGGTTAATATCGTCATCGGGAAAAGTTACATGCTGTGCAAATGCTTCCAACGAAGTGATCAGAAATAAAGCAAGTAGAAACAGGCCGGATTTTTTCATGATGTGGAGATGATTTATTACCAGGGTTGTTGAATTCTGTTTGACGATTGTAAACCAAAATCAATAAAATACTGTATTATTACGATCTGACGATAGGAAGCAAAATTAATGGAATGAACTTGAAAATCGTAATAATATAAAGAATATATAAGTGATATATTTTTATGTTATTCATCTGTAATAGATTATATCATATTTATTAAATGGATAATAAAACCATTTCCTTTCAAAAAATACCCCTCTTGAACACTGATTTATAGTGATTGGCGGAATTCTGTACATCTATTAACAATATATCCCGATATTTAGTTGATTTGACGGTCATAATAAACAATCCATGACATTTTAAAAACAGCGCATTAAATCCTATACCGACTTATTACCTACTCTATGCCTCCCCATATCCGATTCTATGCCCATTTTAGGTAAAAAGACACTATAATCAGGAGTAAATCAACAATAACTCAAGGATAATCCATATCTATCTAAATACGGGTTATCCATTGGTTATCACTTGGTTATATCTTGGTTATCCCTTGGTTATCCTAAAATCAGATAAGACCCCCCATAGACCAGGCAGTGAATGGGTAATATATAGCAGTGAATTTGTTTGTTTATAGTTCTGTCAACGGAACAAAAACTGCAAGAAACGCGATATGGAAATCGCGTATCCCAAAAATAAATTTGGAGCAACACATAAGTCACCAAGAATCAAAGTTTCACAAAATATAATGTATTTGATTTGTTAGCTTTGTGGATCTTAGTAACTTAAGTAGTATGAACAAAGTATTGTCGTATTTGAATAAAGAATAGTACGCGGATTTTCACGGATAGAGCGGATTTACGCAGATAAGAATTTCAGATCGGATTTTTGAATACGGATTTTATTCATACAAGTATGAATGATAAAGACATCCATTTCTGAATCGTTCCAATTTATTGGAATTTAAATCCGTATTAATCCGCTAAATCCGTGAAAATCCGCGTGCTATTCTTATTTTATTTTTCTGTTTATAAATCGGACAGTATTTTGATCCACTTACTTAGAGTCTTTGTGGTAGAAGAAATTTGTTTCAGGAGAGAATACAAAGTATATCCGCGAAGGATCGAATAATCTCATTTAGTATAAATAAATACATGTCATTCATTGGTAAACAGATAATGAGGGAGATATTTATCATTTATCACTGACAGCAACCCTGTAGAATATTTTTAATAAACTCAACTTACCCAGTGACGTTAAACTAAAAACAAGTGTTAAAATATCAATCATTCTCCCAATAAGTTGTTATATTCGATTTATATTGTTTTATACATTTATTCAACTAAAATACTTATAATTAGACATAAACCTATATTATGAGTAATAATATTTTATATTTTTTATATAGAACTTAAACTTGATTCATAAGTATTATATCTTTGTTTTATCAAATTTGGAATTATATACAACTGGTATTTTAAAATCGGGTGCTGATTATCCTATTGGTTGGTTCACTTAAGATTACAAAAGGTAATTTCATGAACAGCGTTTCTAAAAAGTAAGAAAATTGGAAATTGAACTCTATCCTGGAGAGGGATAACTTGTTAAATTAAACAAATACATACTATATGAAAAACAAATCTAAAATTATGATTTTCTTCGTGTTGGCTATTTGCTGTTTATCAGTTGTAAATAGTACAGCACAAACACAGAAGGCAAAAAAAATCACCGGGAAAGTAGTCGATAGCAACAACGAACCCATTATTGGCGCTTCTGTAATGATAGTAGGTACAACCAACGGCACCGTTACGGATGTGGCCGGAGGTTTTGAATTGGCAGTTCCGATAGGAAGTGCTTTCAAAGTATCATATATCGGATACAGTTCATTTCAGGAAAAAGTTTCAGCCTCAAAAGAGTTTTATCCCATTACCCTGACGGAGGATTCTAAGTCATTGGATGAAGTGGTGGTGGTAGGGTATGGCACCCAGAAACGATCGGAATTGACGGGATCGATCACCAGTGTGAATGCCAACGATATTAAGGATTTTTCATCCAGCAGTTTGGCTGAATCGTTGGGAAGTATGTCTGCCGGTGTGATGGTGACCAATACAAGCGGGACTCCCGGTGCATCAGCCGATATTATCATCCGGGGGGCAGGTTCAACGAATGGGATGCAACCGTTATACGTTGTGGACGGGATAAAACAGGGGACCGGTTTCGATTTTAACATGCGTGACGTAGAAAGCATTGAGGTGTTGAAAGATGCCGGTTCGTGCGCTATTTACGGGGCAGAAGCAGCCGGTGGTGTGATCCTGGTGACTACCAAACATGGCGCAAAGGGAAAAACAGCGGTTACTGCCAATGCCCGGTATGGAGTCCGGAACATTTCAACGAATATCAGTTTGTTGGACAGGAACGATTTTATCAAAGCCCGAAAATACATGGGTTCGGATATCCTGAGTTTTGAAGGAGTTACCGATGCTTCCAAACTGCCTGATGTAAATTGGATGGATGTGATGTACGACACCGGCATTGAACAGGAGTATAATGTTTCTTTATCGGGTTCCTCGGATAAAATTACCTTTTATATGTCAGGGGGCTATTATAGTGAAAAAGGAGTGTTTTTGGATACAAAAGCCGACAGGTTCACCTTCAGGACGAACCTGGATTATAAATTCAGCAAGCACATTACCATTGGGGAGAATTTATACGGCAGTTTAAGGACGAATAATCCGTCACGACCGAACAACTCTATCTATACAAATGCCATTCCATTTCGTACAGTACCTACCATGGAACCGGTGAATGCACAGGGTGATTATTCACCTACACCTTCTTACCTGAATGGTCCGAACCTTTATGGACTGGAGAAAACGTTTCATTACAAAGATAATAACTACGGACTGAATGCCCTTGCTTATATCAATGTAAATTTTGTAAAGGGGTTGGATTTAAGAATAAATGCTTCCGGTAATTTTAATGGATTTTCAAATAATGCATTTTCCGAAGCCTATAATTTCAGGGCCGTTAACCAGAACAATGCCTCCATGGAAGCGAATGCAGGCACTTCCCAGCAATTAACTTATAATGCCACGTTGACTTTTGATAAAACCTTCGGAGATCACGAATTTAAATTGATGGCAGGTACGGAAGCCACAGAATATGATGCCTACAATACGACAGCGGATGTGACTGGTTTTCCGATACCATTAGCAGAGTCGCTTAATTTATCCACCAATCTGGCACCACCCACTGTAAAAGATTTTATTGGGGTAGGCAGAAGCCAGTCTTTCTTTGGACGATTCAATTATTCCTACGCCGGTAAGTATCTTCTGACAGCTAACGTTCGCCGGGATGGTTCCGATAAATTCGGTCCGAGTAACCGGTGGGGTACTTTCCCTTCCATCAACGGAGCCTGGAGAATCAGTGAGGAATCATTTATTAAAGATAAGTTTGATTGGATCTCGAATGCAAAAATACGGGCCAGCTGGGGTATATTGGGAAATGATGGAATCCCACAATTCCTGTATCAGCAATCCTACGTGGGAACCCAGATAGTTTATAGCTACGGAGGTGCTGCGCAGCAACAAGGTTGGGCGAGCTTTACAGTGCCCAATGCGAACATTAAATGGGAGGAAGTGCATCAAACCGATGTGGGAATTGATTTAGGATTCTTCAATAACCGCCTGACATTTGTATACGATTATTATAACCGGCAAACGAAAGATATGCTTTATTGGCGGGTCGTTCCTTTAGCCAGTGGAATTGGTTATTATACCGATATCAATAATACCATGCCGATTAATATCGGTCAGGTGGAAAATATCGGCCATGAATTTACCCTCAACTGGGGTGATAAGAGTGGAGACTTCAGATATTCAGTCGGAGGAAACATCTCTTTTAATGAAAATAAAGTCATCCAGCTTGGTGATGCAGGTGCCGCACCACTGATTTATGGAATAAACCGGACAGAAAATGGAAAAGCTATGGGTCTTTTCTATGGTTATAAGGCCATCGGGATATTCCAGAACCAGGCACAAGTAGACGCGTATAATGCAAAGGCAGTTGCCAAGGGTCAGAATTATTATTGGAAACAAAACACGGGGGTCGGTGACTTGATCTTCGATGATTTTGGGCAAGGATATGTGAATGCTGATAGCCAACGGGATATTGGTAATCCATGGCCTAAGGCAATATACGGTATTAACATGAAATTCGAATTTAAAGGATTCGATTTGAGCCTGCAATTCCAGGGAGCATTAGGGTTTGATATCTATAATGCTGTCAAAGGAGGTTCCTCCATAGGCCTTGGGAGCACACAAACCTTTGCAAATGATGGAAATACGACGAAAGATATTTTTAATGATTCATTCTTTGGTCCCAATGGATTAACGAATATGCCCCGCCCGGGAATGTTCGATACAAACAATCAATGGGTCAGTGATCCGAGTCAGAATTACACCACCACATCCTCCTTTTGGGTAGAAAAAGGGGATTATCTTAAATTGAAAAATCTGGTGGTAGGTTATTCTTTGCCGAAAAACCTGTTGAAAAGCGCAGGGTTCGACAATGCAAGAATCTATTTAAGTGCGCAAAATGTATTTACAATTACAAGTTACACAGGTATTGACCCCGAAATAGCAGGTACTGCACTTCCAAATATTCCAGTGGATGGTTCAATAAGACAAGTGTTGCAACGTGGAGTAGATAATCCTAATCGTTATCTGCCTTCCCGGTTAGTGTCATTTGGCATTGATTTAGGCTTCTGATTTATTCATTGATTCACAAAGAAAATATAATTCATATGAAAAATAAAATTTATCAATTCATTGGAATCGTTCTACTGATTGTCGTTCAGTCAGGATGTTCAGATTTTCTCAATGTTGCCGACAAAGGATCTGTTTCATCGGCGATATTTCCAAGTACAGTGGACGAGGTTGATTTAATGCTCACGGCCAGTTATGCGGGTGGGCATCAACAAGGGCTCTATGCATTTTATTGGTTCCCCATGGGGATTTATCTATACGATCATACCTCCGACACCGATGGAACCTATGATTTGAGGGCAACCCAAATGAGTAATAACACCAATACCGATTGTCCATATAATTCCCAAACGTATTCGGATGTCATGAGATGGATCCAACTATCAAATGCAGCATTGGATGGAATTGAAAGGGTACGGGCGATTCATCCGGGGGATTCAATAAAGCTGAACTTTATGAAAGGACAAGCCCTTTTTAATCGCGCTTTGGCCTACTGGCATGGACAGATATTTTTTGAGATTGAAAGCAAACCAACTGGTTTAGGACTTCCTTTGATCGATAAAGTGCCTAAAACAATTGACGAAATGCTGCCTCAGCGTGCCACCACCAAGGACTCATGGGATTTTATTATTTCAACACTTACTCAATCAATCCCGTTGCTTAAAGGATATAACACTGACCTGACCCGTGCCACTGAGTGGGCCGCAAAAGGTCTTCTGGCTAAAGTATATATGCAGGCCCGATATCGGGGCAGAGCGGTGCCTGTGTTGGAAGACATCATTAATAACAGTGGAAAAGTGCTGGCACCGACCGCCATTTATGAAAACATGTTTTATGCCGACCAGAAATACGAGTTCAATAAGAACAATAAAGAAACCTTGTATGAGATTGACATGTCAACAAATTTAAAACAAAACGGTCCCTGGGCAGGGTATACAACGGGTAGTGGCATGCCCATGGTATTTGCACCCTGGCCTTTGAATCTTGATTTTCGCAATAGACCCTCTACTACTGATTATGATATCATCACAAACGCGACAGGAGGTTGGGGCAACAATTATGTGCACGATGCTAATGTCCGTCGCTTTGGTTTTACATTACCTGCCCCGGGAAAACGAATACAAAATCCGAATTTCAGTTCAACAGGTGTCCGGTCGATTACCAATTTACCTTATATCATTGATACTGCTTATTATAACCGGAGCATCGCCATACGTACCAATAAACTGGCTGACCCACGTTTATATGTCTGTGCCGGACAACCGTATGTAGACACATTTCTGGATGCTTTAGGAAGGGTCACCTTTTATGACAAATCACCGGCATTGAATAATCAGCCTCAAATACTGTCCTGGAATCACAAGAAATTCACGAACAGACTGGGAACAGAAAGCCAGTTAAATTTCAGCAGTCCGGCAAATTATCCGGTGATCCGAATCGCAGATATCTATTTGTTATACGCTGAAGCGTTGAAGGATTCGTTACCGGCGAAAGCGTTGGAATATATTAATAAAGTGCATCGGCGCGCTTATAATTTCCCTGTTGATAATCCATCACCAGTCGATTATGTGACTTTAAGCGATGCTACCATGGCTCCGGTAGGGGATCATCTGCATAATGATGTGTTGAAATACGAGCGTTGGGCGGAATTGTTCGCCGAGGGGCAATGGTGGTTTGATATCCGCCGATGGGAAATAGGGCAGCAGGAAGAGAACTACTATCAAACTACCCGTAACGGGACACTGACCTTCAGAGGAGTAGGCTATTACGTTCAACCGATACCCCAGACCGAGATAGACCGGTATCACGGGACTATCAAACAATCCGAGGGATATTAAAAAACCTTAAAGTTTTGACAACCACCTGGTATTATACAGGTGGTTGTTTTATCTTTAATAATTCTAAAGAAATCACTCTTTTTCTACTTTTTATATAATTCAACGATTGGATTCGAAAAAGAACAATCCCAGGCAATGGATATTCAATAGCATGGCTGTTTCACTGCCATTTATTGTATTGATACTTGTAGAAATTATTTTACGTGTATGCAGCTATGGTTATACTACCAACCTTTTTGTGGAAGACAACTCCGGGAAGTACTATTACCTGAATCCGGAGATATCCCATAAATATTTTACCATTCCTGAAAATGCCACTCAGGGAAATATAGAACTTTTTCCAAAGGTAAAAAAGCCAGGGACGATTCGGATCTTTGTGCTGGGTGAATCGTCCTCGGTAGGTTTCCCATATATGCATAACGGTGCTTTCCCGCGAATGCTTAAATACAGGCTTCAATTTGCATACCCTACCCTAAATTTCGAAATCATTAATCTATCCCTTACGGCTGTCAGTTCGTACACCCTATACGATTTCTCGAAGCAACTGGTTAATTATAAACCTGATGCTGTTTTAATTTATGCAGGTCATAATGAATATTATGGCGCATTGGGTGTAGCATCTTCGGGTATTATTGGGCGCAATCCGATCCTGGTAAGGGCAATGATAGCTATGAGAGAATACAAACTTGGTCAATTGATATTCCGGTTGGGATCCGTGTTAAAAGGAACTGACAAAAAGTCAACGGATTATTCATTGACATTAATGCAAAGAATGGCACATGATCAATCCATACCCTATCATTCAAAACTCTTTCAACAAGGGATTCATCAATTTGATACCAACATGACAGATATGTTGGATTTATTTTCAAGTCATCAAATACCCGTTTTTATCAGCAATTTAGTTTATAACCAAAAAGACTTGAAACCGTTTATCAGCAATAACGGTAAGTTTGATGCAAACCGGGAATTCCTGTCAGGAAATAAAGCCTATGATGAAAAGGATTATATTTCAGCTAAAAACCATTATATAAAAGCCAAAGAATATGATGAACTTCGTTTCCGTGCTCCTGAAATGATCAATACCCTGATTAAGAAATATGCCGTGAATAACCCCGGTATTCATTTCGTGGATGCTGTGAAAGAGTTCGAACTTCATTCTCCTCATGCCATTTTGGATTCCACCTTATTGCTGGAACATGTCCATCCTAATTTGAAAGGGCAACAACTTATTTCGGAAGCTTTTTATGCAGAACTCGAGAAATCGGGGATGTTGCCTGATCTTAAAAAGAATACCCACTCATTATCGATTACTCCGAATGATTATCCTTTTACAGCCTTTGATACTTTCTTTGGACAAACCTCCATGTGGTTGCTGAAAGAACAATGGCCATTTAATGAACCCATTCCGGGTGAAGCTCCCGATCATGTGAGATCGTATGAAGAACAGATGGCCGGTGCCTGTGCCGTTAAACAAATCAATTGGTTTGAATCCATGCACTCTTTGTATGATTATTACAAACAGAAAAAAGACCTTGGAAATGCATTACATATCATGGAGGGTCTCTGTCTTGAATTTCCATATGATGAAGAGTACTTTCAGCTGGCAGGAAAGTTGAGTTTGATACAACATGAAGAAAAGAAGGCCTTGTTTTATTTAAACAGAGCAAACGAAATTAATCCCTCAGCTGACATTCGTTCATTGTTGGTCATGATTCAACATCATAATTACCCAATGAATTTAAATAACTTTCAATAATCAGTCACTATGGTCACCAGAAAACAGAATACAGACTTTGGAATGGTATTAACACTAGTGTTGCTTGTGGTAGGCATATTCCGGCATATTCAACTTCTATATGTACTTGCCATCTTTTCTCTACTTATTACATCACTGATTCCAATGGTATTTACCCCCCTTTCATGGGTGTGGTTTAGAGTTGGTAAAATCGTGGAAATATGTGGTTCGATGGTTATCTTGACACTTGTTTTTTATATTGTTGTAACCCCATTAGGACTCTTGCGTAAATTGTTTGCAAAAGACGAACTGCAGCTGCGGAGTTTTAAGAGAAACAAGAAAAGTGTGTTTATTGTAAGAAATACAACCTATCAGAAAGAAGATTTAGAAAATCAATTTTAATTACGCATAATGGAATTTTTAAAAGAGTTTTTTGCATTCCTGAAAGCACGGAAAAAATACTGGCTTATACCGTTGATTCTGATACTTTTGATTTTCAGTTTAATGATTGTATTTACCCAGGGTTCAGCGTTGGCTCCGTTCATCTATTCAATATTCTAAAAATGAAAGTTGTTTTAGGAATATCGTACAATTACCACGACAGTGCAGCTGCCCTTATCATCGACGGTAAAATAACTGCTGCTGCCCAGGAGGAACGTTTCACCCGAAAGAAGCATGATTCTTCCTTTCCTGTCCATGCCATTCAATATGTCATGGAGGAGGCCGGAATAACCGGTGCTGATATTTCAACAGTTGCTTTTTATGAAAAACCATTCATCAAGTTTGAACGCTTACTGGAAACCTATCATGCTTTTGCACCCAAGGGGATACAGAGTTTTATTAAAGCGGTCCCCGTCTGGATAAAAGAGAAGTTGTTTATGAAACAGACACTTCAGGAAGACCTTTTAAAACTTGGGATTCATGCACAATTGACGTTCCCGGAACATCATCTTTCGCATGCAGCCAGTGCCTTTTATCCTTCTCCCTATGAAAAAGCAGCCATCCTGACCATTGATGGTGTGGGGGAATGGGCTACCACCACCATCAGTGTGGGAGATAAAGAAAACATAACCCTTCTTAGGGAATTGCATTTTCCTCATTCCCTGGGTTTGCTTTATTCGGCATTTACCTATTATTGCGGGTTCAGGGTGAACAGTGGAGAATATAAACTGATGGGACTGGCTCCCTACCGGATTATTTCGGATAGAACGACAAGTTATATCCGTTTAATAGAAGAAAACCTGGTGGATATCCGCGAGGATGGTTCGTTTCTTTTAAACATGAAATACTTTGACTACGCCACCGGACTTAAAATGACCAATAATAAAAAATGGGAAGCACTATTTGGAATCCCTGCACGTAAACCCGAGAGTGATTTATCACAGGAATATATGGATCTGGCGTATGCCATACAGTCAGTCACAGAACAAATTGTACTTAAATTAGTATCAACGGCAAAAGAACTTTCAGGTTGTTCCAATCTGGTCATGGCAGGAGGGGTAGCCCTGAATTGTGTGGCAAATGGGAAAATTGAGAAGAGCGGCATTTTTGAAAGTATATGGATTCAACCGGCGGCAGGAGATGCGGGAGGTGCCATAGGTGCTGCCTTAGCGACCTGGACTATTTATTTGAAAGAAAAAAGAAGCACTGAATATCCGGATGGAATGTCAGGTGCTTACCTGGGTCCATCGTATACGGATAAGGAAATACAGAATTTGATTCGTAACACTCGTGCTGTAGCTACCCGAATGGATGAAGCTTTCCTATATCCCAGGGTTGCTCATCTGTTGAATGAAGGAATGATAGTGGGCTGGTTTCAGGGGAGAATGGAATTTGGTCCACGATCACTGGGAAACCGTTCTATCTTAGCCGATCCACGAAATAAAGGGATGCAAAAGAAGCTGAATCTGGAAATAAAATACCGTGAAAGTTTCAGGCCTTTTGCTCCCAGTGTCCTGGAGGAGGATATGAGAGATTACTTTGATATGAATACGTTTTCCCCGTATATGTTGAAAGTCTCTGATGTTTGTGTTGCAATGGGTAAATCCTTGCCACCGGATTATGAAACTCTCTATTATCTGGAGAGACTTTATACGGAACGATCATTGTTACAAGCTATCACCCATGTGGATTTTTCTGCGAGGGTTCAAACGGTTTTAAGGGAAACAAACCCTTTATTCCATGCTTTACTTGTTGCCTTTAAGGAGTTGACAGGTTGTAGTGTACTGGTGAATACAAGTTTTAATGTCCGGGGTGAACCAATAGTGTGTACGCCCGAAGATGCCTATCATTGCTTTATGCATACCGGAATGGATTATCTGGTGCTGGGAAACTGGATATTATCGAAAAAAGAACAACAGGCAACATAATTTTTGTTTTATTCAGAATAAATATCTATCTTTCGCAAATTTTTTAAACCTAAGCATTTTGAAACGAAATCACAAGAAAATTATATTCATCATTTTGTTTGTCCAGTTTGTATCTAACCTGCAAGCAGAACGTCCTGATTCAATGTTTGTTGTATTAGACAAGTATATAACTCGTTGCAATTATTATACTACTCTAAAGGAAAGACAAATTTATAAAATCAAGAAAGAATTACCTGCCAATCCTACCGTCAGTTATGATCTATTACATCATTATTCATCTCTTTTTGAAGAATATAAATCCTATAAATACGATTCGGCTTATGTATATGCCATAAAAACGCTTGATATTGCCAATAAATTAAATAATCCTGAAAAGATTGTGGAAGCTAAAGTCAGGTTAGTATTTTGTTTTTTATCCTCCGGATTGTTTAAAGAAGCATTTGATATTGTTAAAGACTGTGATGTTAATGACCTGAGTGTTCGCGTCAGAATAGATTACTATAAAATAATGGCGCGTTTATATTATGACATGGCTGACTATAACGGTGTGGAACCTTTTAAACTGGAGTATATCGAGAAGGGGAATCAATTCAGTGAACAGGCAATTGCTTTGATTCCTAAAAATACGGTGGAATATTGGTCGGTATTGGGATTGATGAAGATGAAGCAGAAAGATTATATCGGATCGATGGATGCGTTTAAAGTCGTGCTAAAAGAATCGGTTGATAATCATGAAGATGCCATTGCTGCTTCAAGTTTAGCCTATATTAATTTATTGACCAATGAGCGTGATGAGGAAACGATAAATTTAATAAAAGCTGCTATTTCAGATATTAAATCGGCCACAAAAGAGACAGTGGCCATGCGAAACCTGGCTACTCTTTTATATCAGTCGCATGGTGATATAAACCAGGCGAATAAGTACATAAAACTAGCCATGGATGATGCTAATTTTTATAATGCGCGGCATCGAAAAATTGAAATCAGCTCCATTTTGCCTATTATTGAGAAAGAACGCTTCGATTCACTGGAACGACAACGTAATTTGTTGCTATGGATGTTTTTAGCAGTGACCGTTTTATTAATCCTCTTTCTGGGTGCAACATTGATCATTCGTAAACAACTAAAAAAATTAAATATCGCACGGCGCATCATTCAGGAGCAGAATGAAAAGGTATTATTGACCAATTCGGAACTTTCAGAAGCGAACAAAATTAAAGATAAGTATATAGGACATTTTTTCTATGTAAATTACCAGTACATAGATAAACTGGAACATATGTACCGGATCATAAATCGAAAAGTTGCATTAAGACAATTTGATGAATTTGCGAAGATGTTTAAAGAAGCAGATATTCAGATTGAACGCGAAAATATGTACACTTCATTCGATCAGACATTTCTGAAGCTTTTTCCCGATTTCGTAAGAGAATATATTCTCCTGTTTCCCCAGGAAGAAATTTCCCACATGGGAATTGAAAATGGAAGCCTGACAATCGAAATGCGTATTTTTGCCTTAATCAGGTTAGGAATCATTGAAAGCGAGAAAATCAGTAAGTTTTTAAATTACTCCATTCATACTATCAATACGTACAAAACGAAAGTGAAAAACAAATCGATCATTCAAAATGAATTGTTTGAACAAAAAATAATGGAAATCAAATCAATAAAATCGGATAGTTGATTTTAGTACGTGTAAAAATATAATGTCATAATTCAAATCACATAGGACCACATAGCAATTCCACATAGCACCATATAGTTTAATATGAAAAAACAGAGAAAACAGAGTTTTATTTTGCATCCTGATTCTTATTATAATTTTACTATTATCAATCTATGTGGTTCTATGTCTTTGATATAATCATCCTGATCACATGCTAAAATATTAAAACTATGTGGACCTATGTATCTATGTGAACTATGTGTAATCTATTGATTTTTGTATTGACCCTGGTATTCATAAAATGCGACATTAAATTTATTCTTATCCTTTACTGTTTTTTCTAAAAATGATCTTCCTGTATTTTCCTGGTTTTTGAAGTAATTGCACTACTTTAGCCATATATTTCCATTATATTTAATTCCACTTGCTATTTTTCAAAAGCCTTAAAATCAAAAAGATATAATTATTTAATTCATTAAATAATTATATCTTTTTTTTGCACAAATTGCCGCGAATGTATTAATCTATATATTCGCAGTGCCGTTTTAATC
>CAIYOZ010000196.1 GCA_903927945.1 uncultured Bacteroidales bacterium
GGTAAGAGGCAAGGAAAAGAATACACCTGGAATTACGATTTTGTGGTTTTTGAAGAAGATTAAAATACGGTTTTTGAATAACATTATTTTTGTTTGTCAACCTCAGTAGAAATAAGGACAAAAATGTCTTAACCTTATTACCTTATTTCAATTTATGCCATGAAATGAGTTCATTCCTCTATGAAATAACATATTAATATCAGTAGAATGATGACTTTCTATCTATTGAAATTAATTCCCATGGGGAAAATAAAAAACAAATAATGAAAAAAAGGACTAATGGCTGAAGAATAAGATCAAAGGATTAGGGGCCGATTGTGAAGAATTTAATTAATTGATTATGAATAAAAAGGATCTTTCCTTTGACGGGAAATTATTAAATACACCTTTTGGGAAAAAGGATGTGTATGGAGCTTTGAGTATGCCGGTTTACCAATCGGCAGCCTTTGAATTTGATACTGCGGAAGCCATGGAGGCTGCTTTTAAAGGGCTGTCAGCTGATCATACCTATTCACGAATCACCAATCCGACGGTTCAGTACTTTGAGAGCCGGGTACAGTTGATCACCAATGCGTTAAGCGTGACGGCAGTGAACTCGGGGATGGCCGCTATTACCAATGCGATCATTACGATGGCTCAAATGGGAAGCAACATTGTCACTTCGCGTTTCTTGTTCGGGAATACCTATTCGTTTTTTGCTACCACACTCGCAGCATTCGGGGTGGAAGTACGCTTTTGTGATCTGAAAAATCTGTATGAAGTGGAGTCGCATGTAGATGATAACACCTGTGCCGTTTTTCTGGAGATCATTACCAACCCACAAATGGAAGTTGTAAACCTGAAAGCTATTTCGGAAATCACCAAGCAAAAGGGAGTACCCTTGGTTGCGGATACCACCATCGTTCCATTCTGTGCCTTTAATGCAAAGGAATGGGGAATAAACATCGAAGTTGTTTCGAGTACAAAATACATATCGGGGGGAGCCACCAGCCTGGGAGGCTTAATCATCGACTACGGTAATTTCGACTGGCTGAATTCACCCAAGTTACATGCCCTGGCGAAAGAATTCGGGCCGGCTGCCTTTACGGCAAAGTTACGCAAAGAAATCCACCGGAACCTGGGAGCGTATATGACCCCACAGGTAGCGTACCTGCAAACACTGGGCCTGGAAACGCTGACCATAAGGTATGAGAAGGCTACCACTACCTGCAGGCAACTGGCAGAAAGGCTGGAGTCACTTCCCAAAGTGGAAAGGGTAAATTATACAGGATTACCCAACAATACATTTTCAGCGCTGAGTTTTGAACAGTTTGGGGATAAACCCGGAGCCATGTTCACCTTTGACCTGACGTCCCGGGAGGCTTGTTTTAGCTTCATGAACCGGCTTTGCCTGGTGAGAAGGGCTACGAACCTGTTCGACAATAAAACGCTTGCCATACACCCGGCAAGTACCATTTATGCCACGTTCACCCCGGAAGTGAGAAAAGAAATGAATGTTTCGGATAAAACGATTCGGATTTCAGTGGGATTGGAGGATGTGGAGGATTTGTTTGCCGACTTTGTGCAGGCGATTGGGTGAAATGCGTTCAGCGTTCCGCGTTCCGCGTTTCGTATTCCGTGTTCTGCGTTCCGCGTTGTTTTACTAGTTTGAAGAGTTTGTTAATTGGTTGATGGTTGATTAAGTTGATTGGTTGGTTGATCGAGTCAATAGGTTATTGAGTTATTTGGTTGAATAGTTGATTGATTACTTGTAAAATGATTTAATTTTTTGACCGGATATTTTAAACAACTATAAACCCGTGGGTCAATAAAATGATTCACGGGTTTCTTGCATACAATTTGTGATCAAATTATTGACTTTAAGATGCTAAGGTACGAAACTTTTTAACGCTGGAATTGTTACAGCTAAAGTAAAAGAAATAAAATTATATTTAAATGA
>CAIYOZ010000197.1 GCA_903927945.1 uncultured Bacteroidales bacterium
GATCAATTACCAGTCTTTTTTTGAATGGTTTAGACTACAGGATGATATATTAAATGAAGAAGCATTGTCTCGTTCTAAATGGATGGAACAAAATAAGAGTTGGATAAAAAAACAGGTTAAACATCTTCTTTATTTACTGAATGAGGCATCAAACAATAGTGGAAATAAATTAGATAGAAATGAATATTCGTACCTCATCAAACGTTTTGAAAAAGATGAAATGATTTATGAAGAACCTCGATTTCTATTTCACGAGCTATCTAACTTGATTGAACGAGTCGGAATGAGTTCTTCTTCTCACTTCAAATATGAAAAGATATTCCACGAACTTGAATACATGTTTCACAAAATGGAAAGGTTCAGTCATGAATATAGTGATGAATTAATTGATGATGGTGGCCGCTACGAAGAAGTGATTGATAGAATCCTTCGGAATTTTAGAAATGAATTTAAAGAAAAAGAAATTGATAATGATATAATAGGGTTTGTTTGGGAAGCATTTATATTGGCGAATATTCTCAGTCTTTGGTGGATAAGTGAAAAAGCTAAACTTGATTTAGAAACAGAACTTAGAAAATACTTACCCTTGATCAGCCAAAAAGACATCAAATCACATTCTTTGACAGAAGAACTGATTACAACATTAAGGCTTATAATAAAAAGAGAAATAAGTCAAAAAAAGAATGCTCTCAGAAGTGAAGGGAAGGAACTTAAAACAGTTATAAAAGCCATTGAACAATTTGTTCCTGAATATTCATCCCTTCGGGTAACGAGAATTCCCAGGCCTCTTATGTTGATTAATAAAAATGGAGAAACATTCAATATTAACCAATTATCAGACGGTGAAAAAAATTTAATTACTCTCGTTGGAGATATAGCTCGTCGGTTATCAATTGCTAATCCTATCAGTAATGTGCCGTTGGAAGGTGAAGGAATTATTTTAATCGATGAAATCGATTTACATTTACACCCAAGTTGGCAAAGATTAATAATTTCCCAGCTCACAAAAGTGTTTCCAAATTGCCAGTTTATAATTACAACACATTCTCCACAAGTGATTAGTGAGATTGAACCCGAAAGCTTATTTTTGCTTAAAAATGACAATAATGAATTATCTTATTCAAAAGCATTTGAATCGTATGGAATGAATACTGATAGAATATTAGAAGATTTATTAGATGTAGATGCAAGACCAATTAAAGAGAAAAAAAGACTTCATAAGATATTTCAACTGATTCAGGAGAATAAAATGGAAGAGGCGAAATCTGAAATTATAAACTTGAAAAATCTAATTGGCGAAGATCCAGAATTAGTAAAAGCAAGTGTTCTAATTAAGCGAAAAGAAATCATTGGCAAATGAAGTATATCATAAAGGGTGAAGAGCCAAGTGAATTTACAAAATGGAAGAATCAAGCAAATCCTCAATGGACTCCAAGTTATGATAAACTTTCAGGAAATGTAAAAGATTCAGTTTATGGAGCATTAAAAAAAGAGCAAGGGTTTATCTGTTGCTATTGTGAAAGGGAATTGACGGAGGATGATTATCATATTGAACATTTAAATCCACAAGAAAGGGGACAAGTTGATCCTTTAGACTTTTCAAATATGTTATGTTCTTGCCAAAGACAAATCAAAAAAGGTGAACCTCGTCATTGCGGAAATAGTAAAGACAATTGGTTCGATGAAGATAGTTTTATTTCTCCTTTAAATCATGAATGTGAAGAAAAGTTCAAGTATACCTTTGATGGTCATATAGAAGCTGCGAACCTAATTGATAATGCAGCGGTTGTTACAATCGAGAAACTTAAGTTAGGAATAGATAAACTAAATAAAATGAGAGAGAAAGCGATTGAACCATTTATAGATGACATCTTCTCTGATGAAGACTTAAATGATTTTGCAAAAGGATATTTAATTGAAAAGGAGGATAATAATGGCAAATACAATGAGTTTTATTCAACTATTAAGTATTTATTTGTAAACTGAAATTTTAGAACCTATTTGTTATAATTAATCTCCAATATTCATTTCTTATCTATTTATATTTATTCACTAAATTCAACATCAAATGGAATCAATTCCTTTTATTATCATTGGAGTACTTGTTTTGATTGTCGTAGCCTCCGGGTTTGTAACGGTCAATCAGGGCAATGTAGCGGTCATTACCGTTTTTGGCAAGTACAGGCGTATCATGGCTCCGGGGCTTAACTTTAAGATACCTCTTATTGAACTGGTATACAAACGTATCAGCATTCAGAACCGTTCGGCTGAGCTTGAATTTCAGGCAGTATCGCAGGATCAGGCCAATGTGTATTTCAAGGCCATGTTGCTATATGCAGTATTTAATCAGTCGGACGAAACCATCCAAAACGTCGCTTTTAAATTTGTGGACGAACGTAGCTTCATGCAGGCATTGATCCGCACCATTGAGGGTACGATCCGTAGTTTTGTGGCTACCAAGAAACAAGCTGAAATACTGGGACTACGTACTGAGATTATTCAGGAAGTAAAAAAGCATTTGGACGATACCCTCGAAGGATGGGGTTTCCACATGATTGACATTCAGTTGAACGATATCACGTTTGATGATGAAATCATTAAATCCATGTCGCGTGTAGTAGCTTCCAACAATTTGAAAGCAGCCGCTGAAAACGAAGGACAGGCTTTATTGATTACCCGTACCAAAGCTGCAGAAGCCGAAGGAAACGCTATCAAGATTTCTGCCTTAGCTGAAAAAGAAGCTGCCCAACAACGTGGACAAGGTATTGCATTATTCAGGGAAGAAGTCGCCAAAGGTATGGCACAGGCTGCCAAGGAAATGACGGATGCCGATCTGGATGCTTCATTCCTTTTGTTCAGTATGTGGACTGAAACCATTAAGCATTTTGGCGAAACAGGGAAAGGGAATGTGATCTTCCTGGATGCTTCCACCGATGGCATGCAAAAGACCATCAATCAAATGATGGGCATGATGAAAATGAACGAGAAAGCTTAAGAGCCTAGAAAGTATAAGTACATAGCCGTTTTTAAGAGTAAATCTTAAGAACGGCTTTTTTGTGTTTAATGGTCGATAAAATAGACATTTTAAGACTTAACATTTTATTTTAAACTATAGTGATAGCCCTGGTGTTCTTATTTTAGAATCAACCATCTAAATCTTACTATATGAATACTCTTGTCTGGATCGTTCTGGGTATAGTTCAGTTAAATAATCACTATATTCTTGCATTTGACGTATAAATAAAATATATTTGCACGTATAATAATATTATTATGGATACAAAGTTAACTGTAAAATTGAATAAAGAAGTAATAGATCGAGCAAAGGTATATGCCTCTTCCCATAAACGTAGTTTGTCACGTATTATAGAATCATATTTACAATCGTTAGTTCTTCAGGAGGGAATAGAAACTGACAATGAGAGAATTGAAATAACTGAATTTGTAAAAAGCATGTCAACAGGTGTCCGTGTTCCTTCTGATATCGATGTTAAGAATGAATATTCTACTTACCTTTCGGACAAATATAAGTAAATGAGGTTATTTCTTGATACGAATATTATACTTGATCTGTTAGGCGAGCGTATACCCTATTATGATTCAATAGCACAAATCGCTTCAATGGCGGATAAAGGAGACGTTTCTTTGATTGTCTCTTCTTTGTCGTATGCCACGGTTTATTATATACTTTCAAAATATGAAACTAAAGAAAAGGTAAAAGGAAAGCTACAGAAATTCAAAATTATATCAGAGGTTGCTGCAGTAGATGAAACGATCATTGAAAAAGGATTAAACTCAACTTTTTCAGATTTTGAAGATTCGTTGCAATATCTATGTGCAATAAAGATGGATTGTAATATAATATTAACCCGAAATCAGAAAGACTTCAAAGAATCTACCCTTCCTGTTATGTCTGCTGATGAGTACTTATTGATTGTCAGAAAGAAATAAAATTCACATACTTAAGTTATGGCTATAATTTAAACTTTTATCAAGACAATAAACCATTTATTCTTCCCGCCACCTCTTTGTCATTTCACCAAAAGCATCCACTCTACGGTCACGAAAAAAGGGCCACATACGACGAACAATTTCTGTACGCGTTAAATCTAAATCAACAACAATGTTTTCATCCTTATTATTTGATGCCTGAGCCAGTATTTCTCCCTGAGGGCCTGCCACGAAGCTATTTCCCCAGAACTGAATACCCTTGGTAACCCCCGAAGAATCGGGCTCATATCCTGTCCGGTTGCATGAAACCACATGAATCCCATTGGCAATGGCATGTGCCCGTTGTGCAATCATCCATGCCTCCAGTTGTCGTTGCTTTTCCGCTTCAGTATCGGTACTTTCCCAACCAATGGCAGTGGGGTAGAGGAGTATTTCAGCTCCGGTCATGGTCATGAGGCGTGCAGCTTCCGGGTACCATTGATCCCAGCATACCATCACACCTAGTTTCCCGACTGATGTTTGAATAGGTTCAAAGCCAAGGTCACCGGGCGTAAAATAAAACTTTTCGTAATAGGCGGGATCATCCGGAATGTGCATTTTACGGTACTTGCCGGCAATGCTTCCGTCTTTCTCAATTACAACCGCCGTATTATGATACAAACCGGCTGTGCGTTTTTCGAACAATGAAAGTACAAGCACTATACCCAGTTCTTTTGCCAGCTTGCCAAATGATTCTGTGGAAGGTCCGGGAATTGATTCTGCCTGTTCAAAGACTACAGGATCTTCAGTCTGACAGAAATACAATCCGTTATGCAATTCCTGTAACACTACCAACTCAGCACCGTTGGAGGCACATGAACGGATATTTTGTTCAAGTTTGGTGATATTACCCTGACGGTTTTCCGTGTTGGATTGTTGGATGATTCCTATTTTCATATGAATGGATATTACGAGTTCTGAGATTATTATGAATGAAAGTTAACAAGTAAACAAGGATTTAAATTTTTCAGTTAAACGACTAAACAGTTCAGCAATTAAACATACTGCATGGTCACACAATGTAATGATCCATGTTGTTTGATCAACGCCATGCAATTGATACCTACAATTTCACGATCAGGAAAAGCTTTTTGCAATTGTTGCAATGCAATTTCATCCTTTGGAGAATCATAGGTAGGCACTAAAACAGCTCCGTTTAAGATCAGAAAGTTAGCATAGGTTGCAGGTAGACGTTCATTGTCAACGTATATCTCATCAGCCATTGGGAGTGGAATAAGCCTGTAATATCTTCCGGCAAGATTTTTAAACTTGCGTAGCTCTTTTTTCATTTTCTTCAATTCCTCGAAATGTTCATCCTCCGGATCATCGCATTTTACATAGGCAATGGTACTAATGTCACACAGACGTGCCAGCGTATCCACATGGCTGTCAGTGTCATCGCCGGCCAGATAACCATGATTCAACCAAAGTACCTGTTTCACGCCAAAATACTCTTTTAATTTTACTTCTATATCTTCTTCGGATAAATGGTTGCGGTTATCGGAAAGCAAGCAATCAGCAGTGGTGAGCAACGTTCCTTCGCCATCCGATTCGATACTGCCACCTTCCAATACAAAATTGAAACAGTTTCTGTGGGCAGTATCACCAAAGATTCCTGCTGTATAGAGTTTCCGGGTTATCAGATTATCGTAATTGGCAGCAAACTTCAATCCCCAACCGTTGAATGTGAAATCGTACACTACCGGTTTGCCATCTTCCAGGACGGTTATTCCGCCGTGATCACGAGCCCAGGTATCGTTGGTTGGCATTTCTGCAAAAGTAATCCTGGATAAATCGGCATCACCCAAGAGTTGTTCCACTTCATCGGTATCGGTGCAGACAATCAATAAATCCTCATGTTTAATTATTTCACGGGCAATGTCGACAAAACATTCGTTTACTTCGTCGAGCATGTCTGCCCAGTCAGTATTTTCATGAGGCCATGTAAGTTGAATGAATCGTTGTTCGGCCCATTCGGCGGGTAATATTTTAATTAAAGGCGGGTTCATGTGTTGGATAATTGATCTTGGGGGGTTAATTCTTTTGCAAAAATACAAAAAA